>JAJQGF010000196.1 GCA_021200695.1 Lachnospiraceae bacterium | reverse complement strand
TTCCTCCCATACTTCATCATCATTACACGCACTCATGGCATTTGACACCATCTGGTTTGCGTTGAGACTTCCTCCGGTGAGCTTCATGTGTGTAAGGCGGTTTCCGGCGTTATCCCGGGTAATCTTAAACACTCTGGCGCCGAACTCCTCCCCATACTCCGGCACGGGAGCAAAATGTGCAATTCCGTCCAGCAGACCCTCCACGCCTTCAAGCTTAAGCGCTGAGCCAAAGAAGCACGGAAACAGCTTTCGCTCTGCTGTCAGGGAAATAATATCATCATCTGAAAGCCGTCCGCTCTCAAGATATTTTTCCATAATCGCTTCATCACAAAGCGCAATATTTTCCAGAGCTCCTGTGCCAAGCCTTGAAGCATAATCAGCTTTTTCGTCTGCATCCTCCCCGCCTGTATTTATTAAATCCGAAAAATCCACAGCCCTGATGTCCAGACGGCTCTGTATATTCCTCAGAAGCGCCTCCCTGTCCGTACCCTCTCTGTCCATTTTGTTAACAAAAATAAATGTCGGAAGCTTATATCGCTCAAGCAGCCTCCACAGAGTCTCCGTGTGGCTCTGAACCCCATCCGTGCCGCTGACAATAAGCACCGCGGCGTCAAGCACATGAAGCGTGCGTTCCATTTCGGCACAGAAATCCACATGTCCCGGTGTGTCCAGAAGTGTCACAGCCTCTCCTCCCCATTCAATCTGAGCCTGCTTTGAAAATATGGTTATGCCGCGTTCGCGCTCTATGGAGAAATTGTCAAGAAAGGCATCCTTATGGTCAACCCTTCCCGGAGACCTGAGCTTTCCGCATGTATAAAGCATTGCCTCGGCAAGCGTTGTCTTTCCTGCATCCACATGTGCCAGAAGACCCACGCATATATGTTTTTTTATTTTATTGTCGGCTGCATTGTTCATTAATGTTGCTCCTCTCCATATGTGAAGCCGGATGTGTTACGATTCGACCCTACGGCGCCGGTTTGGCGAGCCGCGCCCTGTCAGAGGTATATGTGCAGTAAAGACACGCTTTCGCTACGAGAAAAACGCAGCGGATGCTAAGCTCGAAAGTACCTCGCTAAGCACCGGCGCTTTTCTAAGTGTCTCTACTTGCACATATACCTCTGACAGGGCGCCACCCCGTACAACCGCCGCCATACTATACTTGACAAATCCATCCACAGGATTTATATTATGCATGTCCGGAGCTTTTTAAACACTCCTGACTGATAAACAATAAAACGCTAGGGGAGCACATCGCTGAGATTGAACCGTACACTGATACGGCTCTAACCCTCACTACTTGAACCGGATAATACCGGCGTAAGGAAGCATGACGGCAGGATATGTTTATGTCCTGCGGTGTCGTTTGTGATGTCCCCTCCTTAGCACATTTTAAGGAGGATTTTTTTATGAAAAACAGTAAAACCAAAATTCTGGTGGAGGGTGCTATAATGGTCGCTCTCGCCACCGCACTGAGCTTTATCCGCGTATTCAGGCTGCCATGGGGCGGCTCGATTACCCTGCTCTCAATGCTCCCGATAGTACTCTTTTCAATACGCAGAGGTGTAAAATCGGGGCTTGCCGTGTCCTTTGTATACTCCCTGATTCAGTTTGCGCAGGGCGTTATAGGAGGACTGTTCGGCTGGGGACTTACTCCAGCCATGCTGATTGCATGCATTTTTCTTGATTACATAGGAGCCTTCACCGTGCTGGGGATTGCCGGATTATTCCGCAGAAAGGGACTTCCCGGATGGATATGCGGTATTTCGCTTGCTGTTTTTCTTCGCTTTGTCTTACACCTTTTAAGCGGAGTGATAATATGGCAGAGCTTTGGCGAGCTCTGGAATGGTTTTTTCACCGAAAGCACCTGGCTCTACAGCTTTCTGTATAATGGCTGTTATATGCTTCCGGAGCTTATCTTTACGCTTGCCGGCGCAATAGCGCTGCTTGAGGTTCCACAGACCAGACGTTTTCTTATTACGGATGAAGCAATGTAATTGCAGTCGCCGGATATTCCCAAGCAGACATGCATATGCCTGCTCATGGAATATTCGGCGCATTCAATGCACCGGGTACAATTATTCAATATTTCCCGAGATGAAATGAATACAGTATTCTTTCCTTCACAGGCTTTCCCGTCATCCTTTGGAGCGCCTCCTGATAATAATCAATCTGCGTTTCGTAACGATTCCAGAGCTCGCTTAAGCTGCTTACAGAATCTGTCTTGTAATCCAGAAGCACCAGACCATCCTCTTCTTCAAAGAATACGTCTATAATCCCCTGTATCAGCACCACCTCTTCTTTCGGAAAACCGTTTCCCAGCCTTTCTGCAGATATTCCCATTACAAAAGGCTGCTCCCTGTAAAGCTTTCCCTCGCTCTGCGCCCTGAGCATGCGCTCCGCCAGAGATGTCCTCATAAAGTCAAGCAGCTTCAACTCATTTATCGCCCCAAAATATTCCTCAGACAGCCTCATGCTCTCAACCTCTCCCATGAGAAAGCTGTGCAATGCCTGCTTTTTATCTTTTTCATCACATCCCATGATTTTTTGAAGGTCCAAAATCTCCATGACTCTGTGATATGCGTTGCCGCGCACGACTCCGCTTACCCTTTCCTTCTCCCTTTTAAATGTGGGAATGTAGGGTACAATTTCCTTCTCCTCAAAGCTATGGTACGCCGCCTCATCCTTC
The DNA here is from genome assembly GCA_021200695.1 of Lachnospiraceae bacterium. Taxonomy (GTDB): domain Bacteria; phylum Bacillota; class Clostridia; order Lachnospirales; family Lachnospiraceae; genus Acetatifactor. The sequence goes on along the minus strand of JAJQGF010000196.1, from coordinate 2,340 downwards.
TGTGACATTGCGGCTATCTTAAGCTCTGATACCGTGGTCTTTGTGTAAAGCTTTTCCATATTCCTGTATGGATATACGAAGGAAAAGCGCTCTCTCAGCTCCCCGAGCGCATGCCCGTCCGCATACTCCTGCGAGCGCTCAAGCCTTACTTTCTTTTCAAAAAGCCTAACCTGCTCAGTGTTTTTTTCGGCCTTCATAAGTCCGCCGTCAATTATGCTTAAGCGCAGGCTGCATTTATCTATTATCGGCAGTATAAAATCAAGACAGCTTCCCGCCTCAATAAAATCAGGATATGTAAGCCGTTCTTCGCCCCGCTCCCTCAAAAGCGCCGTTTTTTCTTCAGCCTTCTCCAATGTCGCCGTCATAATAAGCTTTTCCTTCGCCCTTGTAAGAGCAACATAAAGAATTCTTATCTCCTCGCAAAGGCTGTCCTCTCTGAGCTTTTCGGACAGCGCCGCTCTCCTGAGCGTCCTATTGCGCAGTCTTCTCTTTAAATCCACATAATCACATGCCAGCCCCAAATCCATGTCAACTATAAGGGACTGATTGGCATTCTGCATATTAAAGCGCTTTGACAGTCCGGAGACAAAGGTAACAGGAAACTCAAGTCCCTTACTCTTATGAATGCTCATAATTCTTACAACATCTGCATTCTCGTCCAGAATATCCGCCTCGCCATAATCGACATCATACCTTTCAAGCTGCTCCATATATCTCACAAAGTGAAACAGCCCAAAATAGCTTGTGCTCTCAAACGCAGAAGCCCTGGTAAAAAGCATCTCAACATTGGCGCGTCTCCTGCTCCCCGCAGGCATGGCAGTCACATAATCAAGGTAGTCAAAATCATCCGAAATACGCTGCAAAAGCTCTCTCACAGGCATATATACCGCAGCAGACCTGTACCCTTCTACCATGTCGATAAATCTTTTGCATTTTTCCATTATTACTTCTGCGCCGGTAAACTCAGCCTCCATATTCAGTTCACAATATTTTAACACGGCAGTATACAGGCGGCAGCTCTTGTTTTTCCCTCTTATAAGGGCAATCTCCTCATCTGAAAAGCCGCCGAAAACTGATTTCATGGTGCAAAAGAGCGGTATGTCCTGAAGCGGATTGTCAATAACGCGCAGAAGCTGCAGAACCTCCTGAACCTCTGATGCTGAGAAGTATCCGGTCTTTGAAGTAATATGCACGGGAATACCCTCCTCCTCAAGCACCTTTTTAAATTCCTCGTCCCATCCGCTGTTAGTGCGCAAAAGTATGACCATATCGCTGTATTTAACCGCTCTAAGCCCTCCTGCCTTATCCGTTACCATCAGAGAGGAATGAAGCTCCTTTATCCTGCCTGCGACTGCCATGGCCTCAGCTCTCTTTGACTCCTCCGGCGAGCCTTTCTCCGGCTTTTCAACTAAAATAAGCTCACTGTCATAAACGCTTCCTGCGGAGCTCTCCTGAAGTCCCTCATCCGCCTCCGGCTTCGGGAAGACAGCGCCTGAATGTAAGGCCGCCCTGTCATCATATTCAATGCCGCCGGAAGCCTTTCCCATTATTCTTGAAAAAATTCCGTTTACACTGTCAATAACCTCAGGTCTGCTTCTGAAGTTTTTAGATAAATCAATCCTTGTGCATTCCCCATCCTCCGAATAGGTCTCATATTTTTCCAGAAAAAGCTCGGGTCTTGCCAGACGAAAGGCATATATACTCTGCTTCACATCTCCGACCATAAAACGGTTAAAATGCCCCTCCTCTTCTCCGGACACGGCTCTCAACAGATATTCCTGAACAATATTGGAATCCTGATATTCATCAATCATAACCTCCGCAAAATATTGCCTGTACTCCAATGCTACCGCCGTAGGATAAACAGCTCCGCTTTCACTGTCATGGTGCAGCAGTATATCGAGCGCATAATGCTCCATATCCGAAAAATCTATCAGCTTACGCTCCTGCTTCTTTTCCTTCATGCGGCTGTCAAACTCAAGCACAAGCTCAATCATCTCGGCAACAGGCTTCATGCATTCATTTCCCTGAGTCAGGGCAAGCTCAAGCGGTGTAGCAAAAAATTTCTCCGAAATATCCCTGATGGTATCCTTTACCTCGCTGCGAAGAGTCTTCGCCAGCTCCCTCTTAACCGCCGACACACTATCGTCCTTTTTCGCAGGAAGCCTTAAAAAGCTTATTTCTGAGATTCTTTCCGAATACTCTACAAGAGAGCTACAGCTAAGCAGCCCTTCAAGCATGTCCGTCTCACTTTCCAGAAGCTCAGCATACATATAAGGTCCATCCGGCTCGCTGCACAGTCTCTCCGCGCACTTCAGCTTGTCAAGGCAGCCTCTGATG
>JAJQGF010000221.1 GCA_021200695.1 Lachnospiraceae bacterium | reverse complement strand
AAATTGATATAAGCAAGACTCCCGACAAAATAATAGTAATTTTCTTTTTCATAAGAATGAATTTTCCCCTCAAATAAAAACAATTATTTAAAATTTATACCAGATATGGCTCAAATTTATCATTAGTCTCATTAAGGAATACAATTCCAAGAATGCTTGGACCGGTATGGGCGCCGATTGCACAGCCGACTCTTCCCCTGATAATTCCTTTTACATTATATCTTTCCTGAAGCTGTCCGGTAATATAATCAAAAGCCTCCTTATCCGTACCATAGCATGCGCCGATTATCTGATTTTCGAGATTTTTGCCCTTTTCGCCTACCATGTCAATCATTCGTTTCAGTGATTTCTTCCGCCCGCGTACCTTTTCGACAGCCTTGAGAGAACCGTTTTCATCTACAATGATTATAGGCTTTATATCCAGAACGCTTCCGGCAAGAAATGAAGTCCTGCTGAGTCTTCCGCCCTTGAACAGATAATCAAGCTCGGAGACTGTGACAACATGCTCCATGTGCTCACAGAAGAAGCGCGCGGCCTCTATGATAAGCTCATTGGGCGCAGCGTTTTTCTGCATACGCAGAAGCCTTTCCACGACAAGCCCGAAGCCCATGGAAGCGCATTTAGAATCTATTATTGTCATTTTAAAGTCGGGATAATCCTCCTTTATCACGTTATATGCAAGATTTGCAGCCTGAAAGGTTCCGGCAATGCCGGTGGAAAAACAGATATAGAGAACCTCGTCGCCGCGCTCAGCATAAGGTCTGAAGCTTTGTTCAAACATAAACTGACTTATGTGATAGGTCTTTATATCCCTGCCCTCCGACTGAATTGTATAGAATTCATCCGGGAAAACAGACTCACCGTCAAAATAATCAATACCTTCGATGGTCACGGGGGTGGGTATCACGTATAAATTATATTCCTTTTTAATGCTGTCGGGAATATCCGACGCAGAATCTGTAATAATACAAAAAGCCATATGCTGCCTCCTTAATTTGAAATTATCGGTTTAGAATGGGGTTGTCATATAAGGTACGGTTCAAATTTATCATTAGTTTCATTAAGGAATACAATTCCAAGAATGCTTGGGCCTGTATGGGCGCCTATTGCGCAGCCAACCCTTCCCTTCAGGATTCCCCTCACATGATATTTTTTCTGAAGCTGCTCGATAATGTAATCAAAAGCCTCCTTTTCTCTGCCATAGCAGACGCTGATTACCTGATTCTCAAGATTTTTTCCTTTTTCACCGACCATTTTAATAATACGCTTCTGGGCATTTTCCCATCCGCGGACCTTCTCGCTGACCTTAAGCGCACCTTTTTCGTCCATAATTATTATTGGTTTTATATCAAAGATACTTCCCAATAGAAATGGAGCCTGTTTAAGCCTGCCGCCCCTGAACAGATAATCAAGCTCAGAGACTGTGACGGCATGCTCCATGTGCTCACAGAAAAAGTATGCCGCTTCTATAATAAGTGCTTTTGAGGCGCCGTTTTTCTGCATACGAAGCAGCCGTTCAACGATGAGACCGTATCCAACGGATGCACATTTAGAGTCTATTATCGTCATTTTAAAGTCGGGATATTCTTCTCTTACTCTGTCATATGCCTGGTTTGCAGCATAAAAGGTGTCGGCAACACCAGTTGAAAAACAGATATACAGAACCTCGTCACCGCGGCAGGCATAAGGTCTGAAGCTTATTTCAAACATGGACTGAGTTATATGATAGGTCTTTATATCATTGCCATCTGCCTGAATTTTGTAAAATTCATCAGGAAAAATAGATTCACCGTCAAAATAATCGACTCCATTAATGGTCACGAGAGTGGGCATCACGTATAAATTATACTTCTGCTTAATATCGTCGGGAATATCCGATGCGGAATCAGTTATAATACAAAAAGCCATGTGCTGCCTCCTTAACTTTAGAATTAATTATTTCAATAATTAAATAACAGTATAGCATATTAAAATTAATTTTTCACTTGTTTTTCAATAATTATGACGCATAAATATTTTTGTTGAGATTTAAATAAAAACGCTATAGAATAAATAAAAACGCAGTACACGTTCAATGAATGGAGAATATATGGGATACAGGCTTGTAATATTTGATATGGACGGAACCGTGCTTGACACACTTGAGGACCTTACGGATGCGTTAAATTATGTTTTTGCGCAGTACGGGCAGCCGTGCAGGAGCCTTGAGGAGGTTCGCGGATTTGTCGGAAACGGAATAAAAACACTTATATCACGTGCAGTACGGGCGGGTACTTCCGATGGAGAAACGGAACGTATATATAATTCCTTTATGCCGTACTATAAAGCCCATTGTGCTGACAAGACAAAGCCGTATGATGGTATTACAGAGCTTTTGAGGCAGCTTAAGGAGGAGGGGCTGCTGACTGCGGTAGTCTCGAACAAGGCGGATACTGCCGTAAGGCTGCTGTGTGAACAGTATTTTAACGGGCTTTTTGACTATTGTGTGGGTGAAAAGGCGGGCATTCCCAGAAAACCGGCACCTGATTCTGTATATGAGGTGCTTGAACAGTTGTCCATAGATAAAAAGGATGCGGTATATGTCGGTGATTCAGAGGTGGATTTGGCGACTGCGAAAAATGCCGGACTTGACTGTATTGCGGTGAGCTGGGGTTTTCGTGATGAAGGGTTTCTCAGTGAGCACGGCGCTGTGAGAATCGCGTCTGAGCCTGAGGAGGTTATGGAACATTTGAAAGGGAGGGCAATTTATGCAAATAGGCGGAATCCGGAGTGATAATAATACACATGTGCATCATGTCAGCAGGAGTATACAAGGGGACGCTGCGGAACAGAAAATTAAATCCGGCGGCATGCCCACAATTGAGTCCGCAATGCAGCAGACAGCGGGACAGGCGGCGGATGAAGGAACTGCTGCATTTTCCCTGACGGATTTTTTCAGCAGGCTGCACAGCGGAATAAAGAGCCGTCTGGGAAGAATATGGGGAGAAGGCTCTGAAGATGACACCGCAAAGGCTGTGGAGGAAGCAGCTGCCGGCGAGAAGGATAATGTGGCGCTTGAGAGTACAATAAACAGTAATCCGTATTTTACACCGGTGATTGCAGCAGAGTCCGCGCCCAATATTATCCAAAGGCTAAAGCTCAGGGTGCATCAGGCAACCGGGTATCTTGCAAAGCGTTTTTCTTTTTCCGGAAGGAATGCCTTTGATGCAAAAAACGGGGAGAAGAGGGAGAATTTGCGCAGAAAGAGTCACTATCGTGATAATGATACGGAAATTGAATGCACGATTACAGACGACAGCTACCTGATGGATTCCTATGACAGGAAGGGCGAATACAGCAGGCTTTCAACCAGACTTTGACGGGCGGCATGAATTGACATATAATTGACATATATTGACATGCTGTGCTAGGTTATATACTAGATTGTCAGTATGCTTTTAAAGGAGATATGAGTATGGAAAATAAAGGAAAGTATTATATTACAACCGCGATTGCCTATACCTCAGGCAAGCCGCATATTGGAAACAATTATGAAATTGTTCTTGCGGACAGCATCGCCAGATTTAAGAGAAAGGAAGGCTATGAGGTATTTTTTCAGACCGGAACTGATGAGCACGGACAGAAGATAGAGCTTAAGGCACAGGAGGCAGGTGTTACACCAAAAGAATTTGTTGACAATGTGGCAGGCATTATAAAGGGCTTATGTGACACTCTGAATATTTCATATGACAAATTTATCCGCACCACTGACAGTGAGCATGAGAAGCAGGTGCAGAAGATTTTTAAGCGTCTTTATGAGCAGGGAGATATTTATAAGGGAGCTTACGAGGGAATGTACTGTACACCCTGTGAGTCCTTCTGGACCGAATCACAGCTTGTGGACGGCAAATGTCCCGACTGCGGAAGAGAGGTAAAGCCCGCAAAGGAGGAGGCTTATTTCTTCCGCATGAGCAAATATGCGGACAGGCTTATCCGCCATATTAATGAGCATCCTGAATTTATACAGCCCGTATCCAGAAAAAATGAAATGATGAATAATTTTCTGCTTCCCGGGCTTCAGGATTTGTGCGTATCAAGAACCTCGTTTAAATGGGGAATTCCGGTTACCTTTGATGAAAAGCATGTTATATATGTATGGCTTGATGCACTTACAAACTATATTACAGGAATCGGCTATGATGCGGATGGAGACAGCGCCGAGCAGTATAAAAAGCTCTGGCCTGCCGATTTGCATCTTATAGGGAAGGATATTATTCGCTTTCATACCATTTATTGGCCTATTTTTCTTATGGCGCTCGGCGAACCGCTGCCAAAGCAGGTGTTTGGGCATCCGTGGCTTCTTATGAGCGGAGGCAAGATGAGCAAGTCTAAGGGAAATGTAATGTATGCGGACGAGCTTGTTGATTTCTTCGGCGTGGACGCGATACGATATTATGTGCTGCACGAAATGCCTTATGACAATGACGGAAATATTACATGGGAGCTGATTGCCGAGAGACTGAATTCAGATTTGGCAAATACACTTGGAAATCTTGTAAACCGTACTATTTCAATGAGCAACAAATATTTTGGAGGAGTAGTCGCTGACAAGGGTGTGGAAATTGCGGAAATAGATGACAATTTCAAAAATACCATTACAGGCGCTTATGCCAGGGTGGCGGAAAGCATGGAGACCCTGCGTGTCTCTGATGCGCTGACAGAGATATTCGGAATTTTCAAAAGATGCAATAAGTATATTGACGAGACTGAGCCGTGGGTATTAGCTAAGGACAGTGCGAATGACGACAGGCTTTCCACGGTGCTGTATAATCTTGTGGAGGGAATAATTATCGGTGCGTCTCTTTTACAGCCATTTATGCCTGATACTGCTGAAAAAATTGCAAAGCAGCTAAATACTGTGCTGCGGGATTTTGACAGACTTGAAAGCTTTGGCTTATATAAGAGCGGCACAAAGGTAACGGATACTCCTGAAATTCTTTTTGGCCGCCTTGATATGAAGGAGGTTGTAAGGAAGGAGGAGGAGCTTGCCC
>JAJQGF010000332.1 GCA_021200695.1 Lachnospiraceae bacterium | reverse complement strand
GCTTACAATTATGTATGATAATATAAAAAACGATGATTTATGGAGGCTTGGGAATGTGTGCCTGTGGATGTCGGTTTTATGCATATGGCTGTCAAGTGATTTGTTTCCATGGGGAAGCGTTGTCCGGCTTAACGAAATCATAAATGTATTGGCAGGAATGCTGCAATTCAGCTGGCGTTTTCTGGGCATTGCTACTGTTTTTCTTGTTGTGACTGTCAGCAGTGGAATTGCTCTGATTGCACGGAGAGGACAAAAAGTCGCCTGTTTTGTAATTATTGTTTTACTGCTTTTAAACACGGTTATGTGGGGAAATTTTGTTGAAACCGCTCTCGTTGATAATGAAAACGCTGAATATTACAGCGCAGCAAATTTACTCTCTCTTCAATGGGGAAATGGCGATTATCTGCCATATGGTTCAGATTATTGGAGTTACACTACAGACCGTAGCGTAAAAGGGGAAAATGTGGAAGTTATTGATGCACAAATTGAACCTTTGCAGGTAACAGTTAAGTGTGTAAGCGATAAGGACGGCAGTCTGTCAGTTCCGTTGATATATTATCGTCATTATTATGCCGAAGATATTGTCAGCGGAAACGTTTTGCCTGTGTCATGTGACACGGAGAGATATACTGTAAAGGTATCGCTTCCGCCTGAATTTGAGGGAACAGTTCTGGTGAAATTCCGTGAGCCGTGGTTTTGGAGGCTGTCTGAGGCGGTAAGCTTGGGGACATTAATTGGAATTTTACTTTTCAGGTATATAAATTTACATAACAAAAGGGCTTCAATTTGATTTGAAAAATTTTTACGTTGAAGAGATGCTTCCTTTAATACTTGACAAATAATATGTACAGCAAGTAAAATAACAAGTGTTATAACATTAGTTGTTTTACTTGCTTTTTTGCATTCAGGATGAAAGGAAATTTAAATTGGCACGAAAAGAAAGTATTACCGTTGACAAAATTCTTGATACAGCTTTTGCAATGACAAGAGAAGAAGGCTTTGGCAATGTAACGGCAAGGAAGGTCGCAGCAAGGGCTGAGTGTTCTACACAGCCTATTTTCAGAGTGTATAAAAATATGGAGGAGCTTTGGGATGCAGTATATCAAAGGGCTGCGGAGTTCTTTCAGAATTATTACGAGATGTATCCCAGAGTTAGCAGAGTCCCGTTTGCCAACCTTGGAATGGCATATATAGCCTTTGCCCGTGAGGAAAAACAGCTTTTTGAGCTTTTATTTCTGACTGAGGCTAAGGAGGGCATGCGGAGAAAATCGATGTATGAGCTTCTTAACGGAAGCAACGGAAATGTTTTTTATGAGATAAATCTTGCAAGAGTGCAGGGCTGCAGGGAGCCAAGCGGACTTTTTATGAAAATGTGGATATTTATACATGGAGCGGCGTGTATGACCCTTACGGGGGATTATGATTTGTCAAATCAGGAGACAATGGAGCTTCTGGAAAATTCGTATAATTCATTTATGAAAAATGAGTAATAAAGGATGATATTCCGGCGGAGAAATTAAAGAGTCGGGAGGTCAGAAAGCAATAAGGTAAAATATGGAAACACAGTATGATGTATTAAACCGTATAAATGACCGGTATACGACAATGAGTAAAAGCCATAAGGCTGTTGCAAATTATATATCTGAGCATTATGACCAGGCTGTTTTTATGACTGCATCAAAGCTTGGCGAGGTTTTAAAAATAAGCGAGTCAACCGTGGTGCGTTTTGCAGCTGCCCTCGGGTATCGTGGATATCCCGAATTTCAGAAGGCCCTTGAGGAGTGTGTGAAGGGGAAGCTTAACGATGTACAGAGGATAGATGCAAAATATGGCAGAAGCACACAGTCGGAAATATTGACATCAGTGATAAGCGCAGATATTGAAAAATTACAGGATACTATAAGGAATCTTGACCCGGCCGCCTTTGAGATGGCGCTGTCAATAATTCTCGAGGCAGACACTGTTTATGTGATGGGTCTTAGAAGTAATGAGCCGCTGGCGGCCTTCCTACAGTTTTATCTGAATATGATACGTGGAAAGGTTATACTTGTAAATACTACAAGTGTTACGGAGACCTTTGAGCAGATGATTCATATTAACGAAAAAGACTGCTTTATAGGAATAAGCTTTCCGAGATATTCCATGCGAACCCTTAAGGCAATGGAATTTGCAAACGACAGAAATGCTAAGGTAATTGCAATTACTGACAATGTTCATTCACCAATGAATCTATACTCCTCCTGTAATCTTTTTGCAAGGAGCGATATGGTGTCCATAGTTGATTCCCTGGTCGCGCCTCTCAGCGTTATAAATGCTCTTGTAGTTGCCCTGTGTCTGAAATGTCCTCAGGAGGTAAAGAAGAATCTTGAGATGCTTGAAGATACGTGGAATAATTATCAGGTATATCTTAACGATGAGATTGACTTTATAGATGACGAGCCTATGCTGAGCTATTCTCTGCGCAGGGAGAAGGACGAAGGCAGATTTTAGTCAGGGTATGAATATTCCTTCAGAAATTCATAGCCGTAAAATGACGGAATAGAGGAAGAATGGGAAACGTTATAATTATAGGCGGAGGCGCAGCCGGAATGATGGCAGCCATATCTGCTTCCGCTTCGGGAGATAAGGTAACTATTGTTGAAAAAAATGAGAAGCTTGGTAAGAAGCTTTTTATAACGGGAAAAGGACGCTGCAATGTGACAAATGCCGCAGACATGGATACACTTTTTAAAAATGTCTGTACCAACTCCAAATTTCTCTACAGCGCCTTTTATACCTTTGACAATCATATGCTTATGGATTTTATTGAGGGCGCCGGATGCCGGCTGAAGGTGGAGAGAGGCGGGCGTGTATTCCCTGTATCTGACCACTCATCAGACATAATTGCCGCATTTGCAGGCGAGCTTAAGAAGCGCAATGTTACCGTCAGACTTAAAACAGAGGTGACGGAAATAATAACTGAGCGGGAGGAGAACGGCTCTGGTATAAAGGATAAGAAGCTAAAATGTGTTGGAGTAAAATTATCGGACGGACGTGTGATGGAATGTGATAAATGCATTGTCTGTACCGGAGGCCTGTCATATCCCTCGACAGGCTCGACCGGAGACGGATATAAATTTGCTGAAAAAACCGGACACAGAATAGTTAAGACAAAAGCGGGACTTGTGCCGCTTGAGACAAAGGAGAGCTGGTGCAGAGAGCTTATGGGTCTTTCACTGAAAAACGTCTCGCTCAGAATGGTAAATGGCAAGAAAGAATTGTACAGCGGTTTTGGAGAGATGCTTTTTACACATTTTGGTGTGAGCGGTCCGCTTATACTAAGTGCAAGCAGCTTTTATTCCGGAAGAGAAAATGATAATGTCAGCCTTTATATAGATTTAAAGCCGGCACTCGACAAAGAACAGCTTGACAGAAGGCTTCTCAGGGATTTTGATGATAATAAAAATAAATCCTTTAAAAATTCACTCTCAGGGCTGTTTCCCTCAAGGCTCATACCTGTGATGACGGAGCTTTCAGGCATTGAACCTGATAAGAAGGTAAATGAGATATCAAAAGAAGAGAGAAAAGGCTTTCTGGAGCTTATAAAGGGGCTTCCTCTTACTATCACAGGAACCCGCTCATTTGATGAGGCTATAATTACAAGAGGCGGGGTATCAGTTAAGGATATTGACCCGCATACAATGGAATCAAAGCTGGTAAGCGGCTTGTATTTTGCAGGTGAGGTTCTTGACCTTGATGCCCTTACAGGAGGCTTTAATTTACAGATTGCCTGGTCTACAGGATATCTTGCGGGCAGGGGATAAAATATAAAATATAACAGGAGGCAGAGTATGGGTTATAACGTTGCAATAGACGGACCCGCCGGAGCGGGAAAAAGCACAATTTCAAAGGTTGTGGCAAAAAAATTAAAGCTTATATATGTTGATACAGGTGCAATGTATCGGGCTATGGCGCTGTTTATGATAAGAGAGGGTGTAGATAAAAATGATGCGGAGGCAGTCTCCGTGAAATGTAAGGAGGCGGATATTACCATAGGCTATGAAAATGGCGAACAGGTAGTATATCTTAATGGCGATAATGTTAATGCATATCTGCGCACTGAGGAGGTGGGTAATATGGCCTCCGTTACAAGCCCTAATCCGGCAGTAAGAGAGAAGCTTGTTGAACTTCAGAAGAGGCTTGCGGCTAAGAGAGATGTTGTTATGGACGGGAGAGATATAGGCACGGTTGTGTTGCCAAATGCACAGACGAAGATATACCTGACCGCCAGCAGTACGGTGCGGGCCGAAAGGCGCTTCAATGAGCTTGCTGCCAGAGGGGAAGAATGCGATATAGAGAAAATAAAGGCGGACATAGAGGAGAGGGATTACCGTGACATGCACAGAGAAATCTCGCCCCTTAAGCAGGCGGAGGATGCCGTTGAGGTAGATACCTCTGATATGACTGTTGAGCAGGTTGTGGACAGAATAATTGAAATATGCAATAGCAGCAGACCGCTGTAGGAGATGAGGAGTTAAATGGAGGTAAAGCTTGCAGAATGTGCCGGCTTCTGTTTTGGTGTAAAACGTGCGGTTGACACCGTGTATGAACAGCTTGAAACCGGCAAAACTATATATACTTACGGCCCTATCGTCCATAACGAGGAGGTGGTAAGCGATTTGGAGGAACGCGGTGTCAGAGTGATAGAAAACAGGGATGAGCTGCTTTCCCTTGATGCAGATGAGGATGGCGCGGAGCGCGTAAAAGCAGCAGTTATTATACGCGCACATGGTGTTCCGAAGGAAATATATGATATTCTCGATACAAAGGGTATTGAATGCATAGATGCCACCTGCCCGTTTGTGAAAAAGATTCACAGAATTGTACAAAGGGAGAGTGAAGCAGGAAAACATATAATTATTGTCGGAGACCCAAAGCATCCTGAGGTTGAGGGGATAATGGGATGGTGCAGTGGCAGGGTGAGCGTTATTGAGACTCCTGAGGACGCGGAGGCTTTCAAACCTCAGGAGGGTATAAAAATATGTATTGTAT
>JAJQGF010000082.1 GCA_021200695.1 Lachnospiraceae bacterium | reverse complement strand
TTGGTTATCCGGCATATGGCTGCGGCATACGTTACCGTTACGGTATGTTCAAACAGGAAATCCGTGATGGATATCAGGTTGAGGTTCCTGATAACTGGCTTGCTGATGGAAACCCCTTTGAGCTGAGGAGGCCGGAGTATGCAAAAATAGTTAAATTTGGCGGATATGTGTCGGTACATGTGGGTGAGAATGGAAGAAGCGTATTTACACAGGAGGGGTATCAGTCGGTAAAGGCAATTCCGTTTGATTTTCCCATTGTCGGTTATGGCAATGGTATTGTCAATACCCTGCGAATCTGGGATGCCGAGCCGGTTGACTGCTTTCAGCTTGATTCCTTTGATAAGGGTGACTATCAGAAGGCTGTCGAGCAGGAAAATCTTGCCAGAAACATAGTTGAGGTGCTTTATCCCAATGATAATCATTATGCCGGAAAGGAGCTTCGTCTTAAGCAACAGTATTTCTTTGTGTCTGCATCGGTTCAGGAGGCTGTTGAGAAGTACATGAGAAAGCATGACGATATCCGCAAATTCCATGAAAAGGTTACTTTCCAGCTTAATGACACACATCCAACTGTGGCAGTTGCGGAGCTGATGCGTGTGCTTATGGATGACTATTATCTCACATGGGAGGAGGCATGGGAGGTTACGACCCAAACCTGTGCTTACACCAACCATACCATCATGGCGGAGGCATTGGAAAAGTGGCCCATCGAGCTGTTCTCAAGGCTGCTCCCCCGTGTATACCAGATTGTGGAGGAAATAAACCGCAGGTTTATTAAGGCTATAGAGGATAAATACCGTGATACCGGAGTAAATGTCCAGGATAAGATTCACAAGATGGCCATAATTTATGACGGACAGGTTAAGATGGCTAATATGGCTATTGTTGCAGGATATTCCGTAAACGGGGTTGCACAGCTTCACACTGAGATTTTGAAGAAGCAGGAGCTTAAGGATTTCTACGAGATGTTTCCCGAGCGCTTTAACAACAAGACAAACGGTATCACCCAGAGGCGCTTTTTGCTTCACGGTAATCCCGTTCTTGCAGACTGGGTGACGGACCACATCGGAAATGACTGGATTACAGACCTTACACAGATGGGACGCCTTAAGGTGTATGCTGATGACAGGAAGGCTCAGCAGGAGTTTATGAACATTAAATATCAGAATAAGGTACGCCTTGCGAAATATATTCTTGAGCATAACGGAATAGAGGTTAATCCACGCTCTATCTTTGACGTACAGGTAAAGCGTCTCCATGAGTACAAGAGGCAGCTTCTTAACATTCTTCACGTAATGTATCTGTACAATGAGCTTAAAGAGCATCCGGAGATGGATTTCTACCCCAGAACGTTTATCTTTGGCGCAAAGGCGGCTGCAGGATATCGAAATGCAAAGCTTACAATTAAGCTTATTAATTCCGTGGCAGATGTAATTAACAATGATGCCTCTATAGAGGGAAGGATTAAGGTTGTATTTATAGAGAACTACAATGTTTCCAACGCGGAAATCCTTTTTGCGGCAGCAGATGTATCTGAGCAGATTTCTACTGCAAGCAAGGAGGCATCGGGAACAGGAAATATGAAGTTTATGCTGAACGGTGCGATTACGCTCGGGACTATGGACGGCGCAAATGTTGAGATTGTTGAAGAGGTAGGACGTGAAAATGCGTTTATATTCGGACTGTCAGCAGATGAAGTAATAGCATATGAGAATCAGGGCGGATATAACCCCATGGATATCTTTAACAACGACCAGGATGTCAGAAGGGTGCTGATGCAGCTTATTAATGGTACCTATGCGCAGGATACCGAGCTTTTCAGACCGCTTTATAATTCGCTGCTCAATACACAATCATCAGCTAAGGCGGATACATATTTTATATTGAAGGATTTCAGGTCATATGCTGATGCGCAGAAGCGCGTAAGTGAGGCATATAAGGACGAAGCCGGCTGGGCAAGGAGTGCTCTTTTAAATACTGCATGCTCAGGAAAGTTTACATCCGACAGAACGATTCAGCAGTATGTTGACGAAATCTGGCATCTTGACAGGGTTACGCTCAGATAATATGCTTCAGATGCTTTGCAGGGACTGCGGAAAACGAAGGTGATTCACCTTTGTTCCTCAGTCTCTGTATTTTTACATTGTTTTTTATATATAAAACTTTTCATTGCATAGATAATCTACATCGTGTATAATTGTATACATTGAGTACATTATAGAGGAGGTATATTATGGTTACATTATTACAGAGCGGTGCATATCTGCTAAATGGAACGGATATTGTACCCGACGACAGCGAGGCGCAGGCTGCCCTGAAAGCCAGAACCGGCAAAGCCATTACGAAGGAAGAAGCAAAGAAGAGTACCATGGCATATGGTATCTTAAAGGAGCATAATACCTCCGGAAGCATGGAGAAACTGAAAATCCGTTTTGATAAGCTTACAAGCCATGATATTACCTTTGTAGGAATAATTCAGACGGCAAGAGCTTCGGGACTTAAGAGGTTTCCGATGCCATATGTGCTCACCAACTGCCACAACTCACTGTGTGCAGTGGGCGGAACAATAAATGAAGACGACCACATGTTTGGACTTACATGTGCGAAAAAATATGGCGGAATCTATGTTCCTCCTCATCAGGCGGTAATTCATCAGTTTGCCAGAGAGATGCTTGCCGGCGGAGGCAAGATGATTC
Source organism: Lachnospiraceae bacterium (assembly GCA_021200695.1). Classification (GTDB taxonomy): domain Bacteria; phylum Bacillota; class Clostridia; order Lachnospirales; family Lachnospiraceae; genus Acetatifactor. The sequence goes on along the minus strand of JAJQGF010000082.1, from coordinate 2,361 downwards.
TCGGCTCAGATTCACATACCCGTTACGGCGCTCTCGGCACAATGGCAATGGGTGAGGGAGGACCTGAGCTGGTAAAGCAGCTTTTGAACCAGACCTATGATATTAATATGCCAGGTGTTGTTGCTGTATATCTTAAGGGCGAGCCTGTAAAGGGCGTAGGTCCACAGGACGTTGCGCTTGCAATTATTGGTGCGGTATTTAAAAACGGATATGTTAAAAACAAGGTTATGGAATTTGTGGGGCCCGGTGTTTCATCACTCAGCGCTGATTTTCGTATAGGTATAGATGTAATGACCACGGAAACCACATGCCTGTCGTCAATCTGGAGAACTGATGAACAGATTAAGGAATTTTATGATATTCACGAAAGAAGTGATGATTTCAAAGAGCTTAATCCCGGCGAGACTGCTTATTACGACGGGCTTATTGAGGTTGACCTGTCAAAGGTTCGTCCTATGATTGCAATGCCCTTCCATCCCAGCAATACCTATACCATAGAGGAATTGAATGCGAATCTTATGGACATCCTTGACGAAACGGAGAAGCGCGCGCAGGTTAGTCTTGACGGTGCCGTTGAGTATCATCTTAAGGATAAGGTTAAGAACGGCAGATTTATTGTAGACCAGGGAATTATTGCGGGCTGTGCAGGCGGAGGATTTGAAAATATATGTGCCGCCGCTGATATTCTCAGGGGTCAGTATATCGGCGCCGAGGGCTTTACCCTCAGTGTTTATCCCGCCTCTATGCCGGTATATATGGAGCTTATAAGAAATGGCTGTGCGGCTGATATCATGGAGACCGGGGCAGTTATGAAAACCGCATTCTGTGGTCCATGCTTTGGCGCAGGCGACACCCCGGCAAACAATGCTTTCAGTATACGTCATTCCACCAGAAACTTCCCTAACCGTGAGGGCAGCAAGCTTCAGAACGGCCAGATTTCATCTGTGGCGCTTATGGATGCCCGTTCTATCGCAGCAACTGCGGCGAACAAGGGTGTATTGACTCCTGCGACGGAATTTGACGGAGATTTTGGTAAATACAAATATCATTTTGATACTAACATTTATAAGAACCGTGTATTTGATTCGCATGGTGTGGCTGATGCCGACACAGAGATTCAGTTTGGCCCGAATATAAAGGATTGGCCTGAGATGGGAGAGCTTCCTGACAATCTGGTGCTTCAGGTGGTTTCTGAAATCCATGACCCTGTTACTACTACCGATGAGCTTATTCCCTCAGGAGAGACATCTTCATATCGTTCTAATCCTCTTGGTCTGGCAGAATTTACCCTTAGCCGGAAGGACCCTCTTTACGTGGGACGTGCTAAGGAGGTTCAAAAGGCTGAGCAGGCAAGAATGAACGGCGCCCATCCCTGCAGCGTATGTCCCTGGGTGAAGGATGTAATGGATGCAGTAAAGTCTGAGTTTGCTGATGCGGACCATACCAACACAGGTTTTGGTTCAACTATTTTTGCTGTCAAGCCGGGCGACGGCTCTGCGCGCGAGCAGGCCGCATCATGCCAGAAGGTTCTGGGAGGCTGGGCTAATATAGCTAACGAGTATGCAACAAAGCGTTACCGTTCTAATCTTATTAATTGGGGTATGCTTCCGTTTTTGATTGAGGAGGGTGAACTGCCGTTTAGCAATCTCGATTATATTTTTATACCCGGAATAAGAAAGGCGGTAGAGGACAAGACCGAAATCATTAAGGCATATAAGGTTTCCGCTGACGGTCTTAAGGGCTTTGAACTGCGGCTCGGAGAGCTTACGGACGAGGAGAGACAGATTATACTTGATGGATGTCTTATAAATTATAACAGAGTATAAATTTAAGGAGAAAAAGATGCAGTTTAACAAACCGGTTTCCAATCCCATGCTGGTTGGAAGCATAGAACTTTTAAAAGCAGAGGATACCCCCGGGCATAGGAAGATGTTTGAGGAGGAGGCGATGAAGGCAGTTTACCTTGCGCCTGTTACTGTTAAACCTGCGCCTGAGCCGGATGCAAATGGCATGGTAAGGATAAATCCCGGAAGTCAGGTGCAGTTTCCAATGTTGTCCGCTCCTGACGGAAAACGATTTTTTATGGCGTTTACCGATTGGTCTGAGCTTAAAAAATGGAGGGATGAGGACGGACAGCAGACCCTCGCGATGAGCTTTGACGATTATATGGATATGCTTTTTAAAAAGGAGGCGGGTGGAAAAGAGAATCCCGCTGCAGGATTTGTAATAAATCCTTTTGGAGGAAACATTGCAATTACCAGAGAAATGGCAATGATATTTATTTCTAACAAGATGGCGCGTATGAAAAAGTAGTTTGGTAAATGGTCGTTTTGTGCAGTTATGGTAATAAAAAAATAAGAG
>JAJQGF010000020.1 GCA_021200695.1 Lachnospiraceae bacterium | reverse complement strand
ACCTATAGGAGTGATATTTTTTAAAAATATAATTAAGCAAAAAAAGAAAAAATGTCTTGAGCGCTTAAATATTGAATTTAAAGAATGTATATTGTCAGCCTCTGCGGCATTAAAGGCAGGATATGCCGTGGAAAACGCATTTCTTGAAAGCAAAGAGGATATGAAGCTTTTGTTCGGGGAAAGCTCTCTTATTTACGGCGAGCTTGAGTTTATACGCAGAGGACTTATCATCAATATCACGTTGGAGGAATTATTGGAGGATTTGGCGGATAGAAGCGGCAGCGCTGAAATACGTCAGTTTGCACAGATATTTGTAATCGCAAAGAGAAACAGTGGAAATATTCCCGAGATAATAAAGATATCTTCTGAGCTCAGAGGTGCAAAGATTGAGACAAAGCAGGAAATCCATACAATATTAAGCGGCAGGCGCATGGAACAGAATATTATGAAGCTTATGCCCTTTGCAATACTTTCTTATATAGGAATGAGTTATCCCGGGTATTTTGACAGCCTGTATCACAATATTCAGGGAGTGATGATTATGTCGGTATGTCTTATTATATATATTTTTGCATATGCAGCAGGAGATATGATACTGAGTCGTATAGAGGCGGAAATGGTCTGAGAGGTAAATAGTATGTTAATAATAGCTGTAATTGTAATGATAATATATTTATATTTATTGATTTTATCGCGAAAAGAGGTTGTTGATAATAATACTTCATGCATATTAAAGCCTTTTTACAGGATAGCGCAATATATATACAAAAAGGCGTGTCTTAGAAATATCAGGTTTTTTGACAAACCGGAGGTAAGAAAGGACTTAGAGAGACTTAATCCGGGCGCATCGGTAAAACAGCTTTGTACAGAATATTATGTCAAAAAGACTGCGTTGTCATTGATAATATGCTTTGCCGGAACAGCCGTGGGGACTTTAATATGCCTTAATGCATATAACGGCAGAGCGCTGAAGGACGATGGAAGCATAAAGCGCGGGAGCTTTGGCATGGAAAATCAAAATGTAAAGCTGACATCGTCAAGAACCGCTGAAAACATATTTAGTATTGATGTGGAACCGCTGCTTCCGGACAATGAGGAATTAGAAAAATTATATAAGGAATTCATAGAGGCACTTGAGATAAGTATGCTGGGAGATAATGATGCGGCGGAGCTGGTGACAAATGAACTTGTTCTGACAGATTATATTGAGGGGTATCCGTTTTTTGTGGAATGGGACAGCAGCCGTCCTGATATTGTAAGTATTTCGGGATATGTTGCGCAGGTGGAGGAGGCACAGGAGGTTGTTTTGACCGCAAATGTATTTTTTGCGGACAGTGAGTGGACACATAAATTTTATATCAGTGTAGTACCCAGAGGGCTTTCTTATGAGGAGGCGGAGGTGCTTAAGCTGCAGGAAGCGCTTGAAGCCTCTGAGGCACAGAGCAGAGACCGGGAAAATTGGACTCTTCCATCACAGCTTGATGGAGAAGCTGTCGAGTGGTCAGAGGTAGTGGCAGATAACAGCAAAACAATATGGGCTATGTCAATCTTAATTGCCGCTATGTTATTTTTCCTCTCGGACAGAGATATTCATGCTGAGCTTGAAAATAGAAAGAAAAAAATAAAACAGGAGTATCCCGATATAGTACAGAAATTTGTCCTCTATATGGGTGCGGGAGTCAACATAAGAGGAGTATTTGGCAGGCTTGCGGCGGATTATGAAGCTGATAATAACGGAGTCGGTGAGATAAATCCCGTCTATAAGGAAATAGTTTATACCTGCCGTGAGCTGCAGGCGGGTGTATCAGAGAGGGTGGCATATGAAAATTTTGGGAAAAGAACCGGAGTGCAGGAATACATCAGAATGTGTACTCTTTTGCAGCAAAATCTAAAGACCGGCAATTCAGCAATTCTTGACAGATTAAACGAGGAGGCTCAAAAAGCCATGCTTGAAAAGCTGCAAAACAGCAGAAGGCTTGGCGAGGAGGCATCAACAAAGCTGTTAATACCCATGGTACTGTTGTTGCTGGTAATAATGATAATGATTATTATACCGGCGTTTTCATCAGCTTTATTTTAAGATACAAAGGCCAATGTATATAAATATTTAATGTGCGGCGCACAGAAAGGAGAAAATATGCTTAAATTAAAAAATTTCAGAGATTTAATTTTTGAAGAGGAGGGTATGGGAACTGTAGAAATTATACTTATAATTGTGGTGCTTGTAGGTCTTGTGCTTATATTTAAGGACCGTATAACGGAGATTGTAAATTCTATTTTTTCAAAAATTACGACACAGACAAATAAATTCTGATAAAAAGCTAACCGGCAATGCAGAGAGGAGTGTGGCGGCAGTGAAACCATCAAAGATAAATAATAAAATTTCCGGATATTTAACAGTTTTTCTTACGCTTATTCTTGCTGCGCTGCTTCCGCTCTGCATGCTTTTGATTGAGGGTGTGCGCATCAGAGCCATATATTTTGAAGCAGAGTGTGTTTCGGATATAGGAATAAACAGTATATTTGCCGAATATCACAGAGAGCTTTTTAAACAATATAATATTTTTGCCGTAGACTGCTCATATGGCACGAATTATGCGTCAGAAGTAAATACAGAGCAGCATCTGAAGGAATATTTGGACAGAAATATTTCATATGAAAATATATTTTTATCGGAATATATGTATAGGGACTATATGGGATTATATGTAAATGACGCTGAATTGACAAAAGTGTCGTTTCTTACGGATGAGAAAGGCAGTGTATTGAAAAAAAGCGCGGTGGATGCGGTAAAGGACGATATAGGAATTGAAACGCTTGAGCAGCTTAAAGAATGGCTCTCATCGGTTGAGTCCGAAAATCTTGATATGAGAAATGCCGCCGAAGAAAAGAGGCTTCTGGATGAAGAAATCGAGGAATTAGTTGAGGAGGCTCAAAGCGATGATGAAGAGGAAATAATAAAGGAGGACGGAACGATTGAAATTGTCCCAATAAGCTATGAGCCATATGTGAGCCCGACAAATAGTCTGGAGGACAAAAGAAATAAGGGAATAATTAAATATGTGGTAGAGAATACTGAAGAGCTGTCATGCAAAAGCCTTAACACTGAAGGGCTGATAAGTGCACGTATTGAAAGCGGAAATATAAATAAGGGTAATTTTAATCAGGATGATACCTCCTCGCTTCAGGAAATAACAGAGAGCTTCTTTTTTAATGAATACCTGCTCAGATATATGAATTGCTATGTAAATATTAATGATGGGCAGGCTGAAAATGTATCTGCATTAAAAGCATTAGATTATGAGATTGAATACCTTATAGCAGGAAAAGCCTCGGATTTAGATAATCTGCGAAGTGTAATAAACAGATTATGTATGTTGAGAGAGGCAGCCAATGCGGTATATATCTTTTCAGATGAAATTAAATGTAAAGAGGCAGAGGTTTTAGCTGCAATTATTGCAGTATTGGTTCAGGCGCCGGACATAGAGCCTCTTCTCAGGGATTCTATATTATTGGGCTGGGCTTATGCAGAGAGCCTGTATGACATCAGAGTGCTTTTGGCGGGAGGGAGAGTTCCATTGATAAAGGATGAAAAAACGTGGCATTACAGTCTTCAGGGAGCGCTTGAAGCCAATGACAGTGAATATGGAGACTGTAAAGAGGGGCTGTCCTATGAGGATTATATGAGAATATTTATGCTGCTGACCAATGAAGATACATTGACAGAAAGAGCGATGAATATAATTGAGGCAAATATAAGGCTGACAGAAGGAAATAAAGCTTTCAGGCTTGACGCCTGCATTTCGGAAGCGGAGGTAGCGGTTAAAATTGCGAGTACGTATGGGTATTCTTGCGAGGTTACAAGAAAAAAAGCATATTAAAAGCATTGTAAGAAAGGCTGCAGCGATGTCCTTTTTATGGAATAGAGTTGAATATAAAAAATTATTGAAAAAAAATAAAAGTCCTTCTCCGAAGCATATAAAGCGTTTAAGAATAATTGTACGAAAAATCAATTTATCCATAGAGAGGACTTCGGTGCAGACCTTTTTTGAAAAGCTTACGCATAAGGCACGTGCCAGTATGACAGTGGAAGCGGCTATTGTATTTCCGATACTTCTTATTTTCTTTGTAAATTTGTCATGCATGATAGAGATGCTCAGACTTCACAGCAATCTTGAGGCTGCGCTGTTTAATACCGGAAATAAGCTGAGTGTGTATGGAGGCGCCTTGCTTAATGGTGATATAGAAGATAATTTTAATGATAATTCAGTGATACAAAAAGCAAAGGATATGGCTTTTTCATACATATATGTAAAAAATACTGTAATTGAATATGAGGGAAGGGATTATCTGGATAATTCTCCTCTTTTGTATGGCGCAGACGGTCTTCAATTTATAGAAAGCGACATTTTTACATCAGAGGATACATTTGAGATAACAATGACATATACGGTTGCACCGTGGATTAATTATGCAGGCTTTACGCCGTTTCGTATGGCAAATAAATATTATGGACATATATGGAATGGCTACAGATTGGGCAATTCAGGTGAATCTGAAGAAGATACAGATACAGTGTATATTGCAGAAAATGCAAGCGTTTATCATATTAATATTAATTGTACGCATCTCAGACTTACAATAAGAGAGGTGGCAAAGCAACAGATAGAAGGTGAGAGAAACAAATATGGCGGCAAATATACGCTCTGTGATAAGTGTGGAAAAGGAATTATGCCGGATACGCTTTATGTGAGCGAGGAGGGAAATAAATATCACTATACAAAGGATTGCCCGGGACTGACAAGAACAGTTTACAGCATGACCAGGGCTGAGGCGGAAAAAAAGTTCAAACTATGCAGCAGATGCTCAAATTAAGGAGAAATATGGAAAATGTAATTATCAAAATAATTATAATAATTTATATGGCAGCGCTTAGTATATATGACCTGCTGTACAGAAAAATACCGATAACGATATTGGGCGCGGGAGTAATTGCGGTGCTTATATATACAGTGATAAAAATATTTAATTCAGATAATATTACTATAATTTTCACCGGCAT
>JAJQGF010000187.1 GCA_021200695.1 Lachnospiraceae bacterium | reverse complement strand
CAATAATATTATTTGTACACTGTATGCTGACCTAAACAGTGACTGTTCGGTCATACAGACCTCTGTAATGCTTATTTTATTGTTTTTTAATATGAACTTTATTTTATTCTATGGTATACTTATTTAGTTCGATTAATATATACGGAGAGATAGTAATATATCAAGAGGGTATAATGTATTATGACAGAAGTATTTGAAGTGCTTAAAACGGGTTTGCAATTTTTTACAAATCATTTAATTATATGGAATATGCTGTTTGCAATCGTGATTGTGTTTTTTGAGAGACGTGACCCCAAAAGTGTATGGGCATGGCTTATGCTGCTTTACTTTATTCCGGTTTTGGGCTTTATTTTTTATCTCTTTCTCGGACAGGATATGGGGAAAAGGAGGATGTTCCGTGACAAGGAGGCTGAGGATCACCTGAGCAAGGCCGTAAGACAGCAGGAGGATTTGCTTAAATCCATGAAGCCCGAGATATTGGGCGAGGAAATGAGTGAATTTATGGATATCGCGATGTACAATCTGGAAAATAACGGTGCCGTGCTCTCAGATGACAATGATATAACATTTTATATTGACGGCAATGAGAAATTTGATGCTTTGATTGAGGATTTAAAAAAGGCTGAGCGTTTTATACACATTCAGTATTATATTATAAAAAATGATGTGCTTTTTTGCAGAATTGCAGAGGTGCTTAGGGAAAAGGCCGCTCAGGGAGTTGAGGTAAGGATTTTGTACGATTCAATGGGCTGCCGTTCGGTTGGAAGGCGATTCTGGAGAAGGCTTGAGAAAGAGGGTATAAAGACTGCGGCATTTTTTCCCGCAATTCTGGGCAGACTGCAGCTTCGTATAAATTACCGGAATCACAGAAAGATAGTTGTAATCGATAATAAGGTTGCGTATGTAGGCGGCTTTAACGTGGGCAAGGAATATATTGATATGTCAAAAAGGTTTGGTCATTGGCGTGATACCCATATGCGCATCTGCGGAAGCGCGGTTCTTGCTCTTCAGGGCAGATTTATCCTTGACTGGAATTATGCGGCACATGAAAATCTCTTTCATAACAGAAGCTTTTTGCAGGGGGCGGCTCCCGGCAGCAGGGGTGATAATTGTGTAGTGCAGATTATTTCAAGCGGACCTGACAATACCTCTGAGCAGATAAGGGATAATTATCTGCGCCTGATATCAAAGGCAAAGGAAAGCATATACATTCAGACACCGTATTTTATACCGGATGAATCAATATTGAATGCTCTTCTTATAGCCTCTCATTCCGGTATAGATGTAAATATTATGATACCCTGCATGCCGGACCATCCCTTTGTATATTGGGCTACATATTCATATGTAGGCGATTTGGTCAAGGCCGGCGCCAAATGCTATACCTATGACAATGGCTTTTTGCACAGCAAGGGAATGATTGTGGACGAAAAGGCGCTGTGTTATGGCACGGCAAATATGGATATACGTTCCTTTGCACTGAATTTTGAGGTCAATGCCGTAATCTATAATAGCGGCAAGGCAAAAGAGATGACGGACATATTTAAAGAGGACCTTAAGGTGTCCACACAGATAACGAGGGAGCTCTATGCACAAAGAAGCCTTGTGGTGCGAATAAAGGAGCAGGTGTGCAGACTGCTGTCGCCACTGTTGTAGTCGCCTGAAGAATTTAAGACTTTTAAACATGCCTTTATTATGGTATAATTAAAATGAATGCGCATAGATAAAGGATTTATGTCTAAAAAGCGCTTAGGAATGGAGAATATTATGAAAAGGAAATTTATTGCTTTATTTACAGCCATACTTATGACAGGAGCTCTTGCAGGGTGCGGAAGCAGTGAGAGCAGCTCGGACACGGCGCTTAAGGATATGGATGTTGATAAATATGTCACGTTGGGGGAATATAAGGGTCTTGAGGTTACAATGGATGCCGTAAGCATTGACGAGGAGGAGCTTGAGTATTATTTAAATGATTTTTATACCGAAGGGATTTCTTATGCCACGGGGGTAAGCATTGATGACGGAATTACAGACAGGGCAGTAGAAGAGGGAGACATCGTTTATATTGACTATGTAGGCAAAAAGGATGATGTCGCATTTGACGGAGGGACTGCAGAAGGGTACTATCTGACAATTGGTTCAGGACAGTTTATAGACGGCTTTGAGGAGGGTCTGGTGGGAGCTATGCCGGGCGAAACCGTTGATTTGTATCTGACCTTCCCCGAAAGCTACAGCAATACGGAGCTTGCAGGTGCCGATGTAGTGTTTACGGTAACGGTAAATTATATTCATCCCGAGGGCTATGAGGATGTATTGGTTGAGGCATTTGCCACTGCTGTTGGAATGACTGAGATTACGAACTCCGAGGATATGCGGCAGTATATATATGATTATCTCTACAGCGCTTATCAGCAGGAATATGAGTATTATCTCAGCCAGGAGGTATTGGAGGCCTTTATGGCTGCATGTGAATTTAGCGATATACCTGCTGAGATTATTGAGAAGTATGAAAATACTGCACGTACGAGTATTGAAAGCAGCGCTGCATCCTATGGCATTGATGCAGACACTTATTCACAGTATTACTATGGCTGCACATTGGACGAGCTGATGGAGAGTATTCCGGAGACTGTTAAGGAAGATATCGCTCTGCAGGCAGTGGCAAACAGAGAGGAGCTCAATGTCAGTGATGAGGAGCTGAACGAAAATCTTCTAAGCTATGCTGAGAGCTACGGCTACACCTCTGTGGAGGACTATGTGGGAGATAACTCTCTGGAGGGCTATCGGGAGTATTTTATGATGGAGAAGGTATTAGCCTTTTTAACTGAAAATGCAGTAATCAACGAGCAGTAAGACTGCATGGCATTGGCAGCGGCTTTGAAAAAGCGCAGGTCTCTGATTGAGCGCGACGCAGTGTGCGGAGGATTATATAGATGGATTTGACAGATATTAGGGATATTTACCGTGGTAAGGAGAGCTTTATCGGAAGAGAAATTACCGTGGGAGGCTGGGTAAGAAGCAATCGTGATTCCAAAAGCTTTGGCTTCCTTGTCATAAATGACGGTACCTTTTTTGAACCGCTTCAGGTAGTATATGGCGATGGGCTTGACAACTTTTCCGATATATGCAGAATTAATGTCGGTGCGTCTGTTATAGTAAACGGAATGCTTGTTGAGACACCTCAGGCAAAGCAGCCGTTTGAGCTGCAGGCCGCGGAGGTGACTGTGGAGGGTGCGTCCGCAGCGGATTATCCGCTTCAGAAAAAGCGTCATACATTTGAGTATCTTCGTACCATTTCACATCTTCGTCCGAGGACAAATACTTTTCAGGCAGTATTCCGTGTGCGTTCGCTTATTGCATATGCAATTCATACCTTTTTTATGGAGAGGGGCTTTGTATATGTTCATACGCCGATTATAACAGGAAGTGACTGCGAGGGTGCGGGAGAAATGTTTCAGGTGACGACTCTGGACCTTGAAAACATTCCCCAAAATATAGATGAAAAAACAGATTACAGTCAGGATTTTTTTGGAAAACAGACAAATCTGACCGTAAGCGGACAGCTAAATGCAGAGACATATGCATTTGCGTTTAAAAATGTTTATACCTTCGGACCTACCTTCCGTGCGGAAAATTCAAATACAACCAGGCATGCAGCGGAGTTTTGGATGATTGAGCCGGAGATGGCTTTTGCGGAGCTTGCTGACGATATGGAGCTTGCGGAGAGCATGCTTAAATTTATTATACGCTATGTGCTTGAGAATGCTCCGGAGGAAATGGAGTTTTTCAACAGGTTTGTGGACAAGGGGCTTATGGAGAGGCTGAGGTCTGTAGTCGATTCAGATTTTGCGCATGTTACCTATACAGAGGCAGTTTCGATTCTTGAGAAGCATAATGATGAGTTTGACTATAAGGTATATTGGGGCTGTGATTTACAGACAGAGCATGAGAGATATCTGACGGAAAAGGAATTCAAACGTCCTGTATTTGTGACAGATTATCCGAAGGAGATTAAGGCATTTTACATGAAGCTTAATGATGACGGAAGGACTGTGGCGGCAATGGACTGTCTGGTGCCAGGCATTGGCGAGATTATAGGTGGAAGCCAGCGAGAGGACAGTCTTGAGGCGCTTGAGAGCAGGATGGACGAGCTTGGTCTTAATAAGGAGGATTATGGCTTCTATATTGATTTAAGAAGGTATGGCTCTGTAAGGCATGCAGGCTTCGGGCTTGGCTTTGAGAGATGTGTGATGTATTTGACGGGAATGGGAAATATCAGGGATGTTATTCCGTTTCCAAGAACCGTAAATAACTGTGAACTGTAAATATGTGGGATTGTACAGCGGATAAGCGGCAGCAAAAGAGCAGGAGATAAATGAAAAAAATAGTCCGTAGAATATTTAACAGCATATTGGTAATAATTGCAGTATTTAACTTGACAGGACCGGCATCAGAGGACATGGTTATGGTGCATGCTAAGACTATATCTGAGGTGCAGAGCGAGATTGATAATACTCAGAATGAGCTGAATGAAATATATGCAAAAATTGATTCGCTGACTGACGAGCAGGATCTTGTACAGGAAGAAATTGAAGATTTGAATTCAGAAATTATCAATGCGATGACGAGTATCAGCATGAAGGAGGATGAGATTGCCGAAAAGGAGGCCGAGATAAGCGACAAGACGGAGGCTATTGAGGAGACAGAGCAGGAATATGAGTTGGCTAAGGAGAAAGCTGAAAAACAGTATAATGATATGGTAATACAGATTCGTTATATGTATGAGCAGGGAGATATCTCCTATGCAGGCCTTCTGTTTAGCGGCGATGGTCTCAGCGATGCATTGAACAGGATGGACTATGCGGAATCCATATACGAGTACAGCAGGGCAAGGCTCGAAGAACTAGAGACTCTGAGAGATAAGGTGCTTGAGCTGTGGAACAGGCTTGAGAATGAGAAAACGCAGCTTGAGGAGGATAAGCAGAATCTGGAGGAGTCGAAGGTTTATCTTGAAGATTTAAAGGCAAATCTCGACAGCAACCTTGCAAAGAAAAAGCAGGATTCGGCAAATTATGATGCGGAGATAAAAAA
>JAJQGF010000043.1 GCA_021200695.1 Lachnospiraceae bacterium | reverse complement strand
GTCTTGCTTATATCAATTTGTTGCATTATATGGGGAGGTATCAGGTTATTTTATGGAAAAACAAGCGAATTAAAGGGTAACACTGAATATAGTTCACTTACATTCGAAGAACCTCATAGTCCATTAATTGTATTTCCGGACAAGGAAATACAAAGCGTATCCGAAGATTTTTATTATCAATTTAGTGATGAAATTTTTTCTCCGGTATGTCAGATATACTTAAAAAAAGAATATACTCCTGAGCAATTCATTAATGAGTCAAAAAGATTGGAATCTGAACAATTAAACTATGTTGGTCAAACCAATAATTTATATTTTGATGAAAACAATTTTTATTATGATGCGTATGTAGCTTTAGCTGATTGGTCTGATAGATATGAATATGCTTTAATGCTTAATGATGAAAATACCATAATATACGTATATCTTGAAAACATGACAAAAGAGGACTTATACATGAGCGAATTATACCTGCCATTATATTTTAAGGATAATAATGAATCTGACAGTATTGAAGAAAGTATGACAGAAAAACATAGAAGCTTTTACGCTTTTAAAATAGGAAATAAATACGTAGATTGTATGGATTTAGTAAAATAATATTTTAGGGGATGTCTCAATAAGACATCCCCTGCTTAAACTTAAAACAAAATAATTCAATTACCTGAAAAGGTATTCCACACTAATGTGTAAAATGCTTTTCTAACTGCGGTATCTCCTCCACTTTCAATAAAAATTCCGTCAGCGGCATGAAAATATAATTCAGCAAAGTTTATTTCTCAGTCGACTGTACTAATTCTCCTCAAATCTGAACCATTTAAAATCAAAGCTGCATCCGGGCAGGAACACGAAGGTCACCTGATTCTCACCCCGCACCTCGTCAATATCAAATGCAATCTCTGTATACTCATCAGCATGAGGGAAGGACACCACCTGAACACTGTCCTGCTCTCCCGCAAACCTTATCTGTATCGTATTGGTATCAAGGGGTGTTCGTCCGCATATTGTTATTTTGCGAGTACCCTTCTCTCCGAAATTCATTCCATCGTACGCAAAGGATACATTATTTCCTATATGCTCAACCCTGTCGTCAAGCTTCTCATAGCTGTCGCCATAAATTACACCATACTCTGCAACACTAAGTCTTCCAAACGCCTTCTCCTGCTTTGTAAAGGTGAAATCCCGGAGAAACCATTTGTCATGTCCGACAATGCTTATCACAGCGATACCGCTCACTCTCTCTTCAAGCTTATAGGTTTCCGGCTGGAAGGTTTCCCATATTCCGGGCTTCTGATAAACAACGTCTCCAAGCAGCCTGCTGCCCTCCTCACCCGGAATACCCATCCAGACCTGTATATTATGGGCATCACTGTCATTTGCATATATCGCAAGTGTCATCTCATCGCTTCCATACTCGCCAAAATCAAGGTTGGTGTAGGTAAGAACCGTCTCAATATCTTTATCCATACATGCGCTGTCCTCCGGACCTCTGCCCACATCTCCGCGGCTGTCACTGTAGGCAGCACCGGTCACCGGCTCATACGGCGATACAAATGCCGCACCCATACCCTCTGTCCTCATATCAAGCTGGGATATAAGCTTAACCTTATCAGTACCGTTTTTTGTCATACAGCGTACAAGAAAGCTCCCATCTCCAATGCCCTTTATCCTTGCGGCGGGTCTTCCGTCAGTAAATGGCTCTATTTTTGCAATTCTGCATTCCATTCCCCCCTCGTCCACAACTCTCCAGATAATATCCCTGTCAGAGGCATCTGGCGGACACAGCTTCGCAAAAATCTCCGTTTCATCATTATCCTTATTAAGGAGCCGGCTCCCGGCGCTAAGCTCTATCTTTCTTGCCGGCACAAATCCGGGCTCCACATGTGTAAGAGGCATATCCTTATTTTCCGTAAACACACTGCCTCCGCATCTCGGCACAGCCTCCTCGGCTGTCATTTTGAGCTCCCCTGCCTCAAGCACAGGGGTACTCCTTGTGTCCTCGACCCTGACCGTGAATTCTCCCGGCGTGGTTTTTGCCGCAATTATTGCCATAAGCCTGCCGCTGAAAAGCTTTCTCACAGTGCCCTTATATTGGTCAAAATCCGCACTGTCTCCATTATCCAGACCTACAAGCCTTGCCGCACCCGACACGGTCACACGTACATAATCTGCTGCATTTTCTACAGGATATCCGTCTCTGTCAACAGCACTTATCTGGACATATAACAAATCCTCTCCGTCCGCCTTAAGCGTATCCTTCTCCGGCTTAAGCACCAGCTTCACCGCATCATTAAATGAATGCCTGATATCTCTGGCAAGCTCTGTGCCGTGTTCATCATATGCTACCGCTTCAATTGTCCCTGGCTCATAAATTACCTTCCATGAGGGCTGGAGCAGCTTTCCTCTCTTATGGTCTATTTTCTCTCTGCCAAGTGACGCTCCGTTTACAAAAAGCTCAACCTCAGGCGCATTGCTGCACACTCTGATATCCACCCTCTGTCCGACATTAAAATCCCAATATGGATATACATGCACCATAGGCTTCTTTTTATAATCTGTCCACTCCGCCTGATAAAAATAAAATGAATCCTTCGGAAAGCCTGCGGTATCCATTTGTCCGAAATAACTGTTCTTGGTCTGGTACGGAGTCGGCTCGCCTATATAATCTATCGCTGTCCATATAAACTGTCCGCAGGAATAATCAGTATCTCTGTCCATTATTATATTATATTCGGCATTTTTTGCGGCCCAGCTTGTCGTGCTGTTTCCCAGAGCAGAACACTGCTCATCCTCCTCTATCAGAGTTGCCCTTTCAAGAGGAAAATGGTAAATTCCGCGGCTCTGCAGTACAGACGCCGTCTCGCTTCCGTAAATCACCCAATCCGGATGCTGATTGTGATGAGGCTCGTAATATTTTTCGGCATAATTGTAGCCTGCGATTTTTAAAATATCAGCGCATTTCTGCGCATTCTCCCACGGCATGAAATTTGAGCCTATGGTTATATGGGCATTTGAACGGTAGTCCCATTTGCGTATATCATTTATAAATCTTCTAACTATCTCCTGTCCGTGTTCGCTGACATGAGTGTCAGAAATTTCATTTCCTATACTCCACATAATTACCGAAGGGTGATTTCTGTCCCTGCGTATCCAGCTCTCTACGTCCTTCTCAAGCCATTCGTCAAAAAATCTTGAATAGTCATAGGTTGTCTTGGAAATTTCCCAGCAGTCAAAGGACTCGCATACGACCAATATTCCCATTTCATCGGCAAGCTCTATTAACCCCGGCGCCGGCATATTGTGGGAGGTCCTTACAGCATTAACCCCCATTGAGAGCATGAGCTCAAGCTTTCTGCGCATTGCCGCCCTTGAAAAAGCAGCGCCAAGCGCGCCGAAATCATGGTGGTCGCACGTGCCATGCCACTTTACTTTTCTTCCGTTAAGGAAAAAGCCCTCGTCAGGAGTAAAGTCTATGCTTCTGAAGCCTACGCTTATCTCCTCCCTGTGCAGAATTTCCCTGTCACTTATAAGCTTAACCTCAAGCTTATATAATTTGGGGTCTGTTATATCCCACCTCTTAGGGCTGTGAACCAATATGCCCACTGAATCCTTTTCCTGCCCCGCCATGACCCTGTTTTTCTGTGATGTCACCACCTCAGTCCCGTCAAGCAGTGTATATACCACCTGATACTCCGCATGGCTGTCAGCATCCTGACTCCATGCAAGCTCAGTATCCGCCAAAAGCTCATAATCCCTGCCTGTTTCCCGTGTAGAAATATATATTCCGTCAGAGACAATATGTGTGGCAGATACCCGGACAAGCCATACGTCGCGGTAAATTCCCGCGCCGCTGTACCAGCGGCTGTTCGGCGCCTGATACCGCACCTGCATTACTATGTCATTTTTGCCCTCTTTAAGATAATCCGTGATATCAAACTCAAAGGTGCTGTATCCATACTTCCAATCACCGACAGCATTTCCGTTAACATAAAGGGTGGAATCCATGTACACACCCTCAAATCTGAGCAGACATCTGTCTTCGGTACCGCATTTATCGAAAAAAATTTCCCTTCTGTACCATCCGCAGCTATCCTCATATAGCCTGAGAGTATCATAAATAAGCCAGTCATGCGGCAGCTCAACCGGCGAAAGATACGGCTCCCACTTTTCCTTTTCATCCAATGTCACATCGGACGCAGTTTTTGCAAATGTCCAGTTGTCGTTCAATAATACCTTCCGATTCATTCCTACACAATCCTTTCGTGATAAATATTGTCGGGCAATTTATTGCATTTTGCTTATGAACTCTTTAATTCTGACAGTTATGTCACCTTTGAACACTGACGAGCCTGCGACAATTACATTCGCCCCCGCGGCAATGACAGACTCCACATTGTCTAAATTAATTCCGCCATCCGCCTCTATGTCCGTTGACAGCCCTCTGTCTTTTACCATTCGGCTCACTTCCCTGAGCTTGTCA
The DNA here is from genome assembly GCA_021200695.1 of Lachnospiraceae bacterium. Classification (GTDB taxonomy): domain Bacteria; phylum Bacillota; class Clostridia; order Lachnospirales; family Lachnospiraceae; genus Acetatifactor. The sequence goes on along the minus strand of JAJQGF010000043.1, from coordinate 614 downwards.
AAGCATTCCGGTATCAGCCTTTGTCCGCTGAAGCCCGGCTCTACTGTCATAACCAGCACCATATCGACCTTATCTATATATGGCTCAAGCTCTGATACAGGCGTGTCAGGCTTTATGGTTATTCCCGCTTTTTTTCCGGTCATCCGTATTTTGTCTATAGTCCTCTGAACATCCCTTGCAGCCTCAATATGAAAATTTATCATATCCGCTCCGCTTTTTGCAAACTCCTCTATATACCGCTCCGGCTCGTCAATCATTAAATGCACGTCAAAAAACATATTTGTATGTCTGCGTATGGAGGCAATAAGAGGCATACCGTATGATATCGATGGCACAAAAATGCCATCCATTACATCTATATGGAGATATTTTACACCCGCATCCTCAATTTCCCTTATTTGTTCGCCAAGTCTCCAGAAATCGGCGGATAAAATTGACGGAGACAAAACCTTCATTAGTCTATTTCCTTTCCCACTGCAAGTAATTATATTCAGCATTTGCCGTCTGCCTTATATATCCGGCAAAACTATTTTATCAAAAACATACCTGAATATCAATATTCATAAAACTTCGTCTTGCAATTTATTTTTTTACAATTCATACTGTAAATATAC
>JAJQGF010000329.1 GCA_021200695.1 Lachnospiraceae bacterium | reverse complement strand
TAAATCCATCCGTCATCTCCTATTGCCTCGTCCAACGGATAATATTCCATAATGGCTCCGTCCGTGTTCCATCTGCACATGCCATATTCATTTATATATACAGGATTCTCCTCATCCGAATAGTCCTCCTTATAATAATTCCTTACCGCATACACAGCCCCATCGTCCATAATTACAAAATAATAATAATTGCAATATTCATATGACAAATCATCTTCAGCATCAGAAGCTTCCGTATCTGCTGCAGCATCAGCCTCTGCGGCTTCCTCCTCCAAAGAAACCGGCTCAAGTTCAATGTCAGCAGTTACATTTCCATCGGTGCTCAGATGTATCAATCTGTATTCGTTATCGGCTTCGGAGCTGTAATTATATATTGCCTCAACAACATAAATCGTCCCTTCGATATAGCTTGCAGCCATAATGCTTGTATCGTCTCCCAAATCCGGCAGTTCAAACTCATTATAGCTATATACATACTGCTTTCCCAGCTCAGAATTCTGCCCGCTGCTGCCTGAGCCGTCTGACGCCGTAATTCCGCAGGCACAGAGGCCCGCTGTCAATGCCGCCGTAAGTAAAATACCCAAGCGCCTTTTAAAAATATTCTTTCTCATAAATGTTCTCCCCTTTCCCATTATTATTTAAATTTCTTCCGCTGCGCTTTTCTCTGTGCGCCTCTGCCAGCCTTTCGCCTTTGTCATAAAGCTTATTCCACACCTGTCTGAAGCTCCATGTTCTATGCCTCCACCATTTTATAAGCATTATGATAAGAAACACTGCCGGATAAAGCAGGAATATAAGCATAAACACTGTGATGAGAGCTATTATATCCTCATATCCTCTGGCTTCATTTTCCCAATACGGATAAATTATTGCCTTGCCATTCATCGAGCGGGTTCCGAACTCTGAAAGAGTCTGAATTCTTGAGAGCAGTGAAAACCTTGTATCATTTTGAATTATCTCTGTATTTTTCTCATCGTCCGCAAGCATTTCCCCAACCTTGCCAAGAGCATATCCGCTTACAGGCTCCGGCATCACTATCTCATAATGATTAATGCCGTTATTTACCCCATATTTTTCGAGCGTGTCATATGAAACATATACAACGGTTTCCGAAAGTCCTGCCGCTTCATTAAGTCTGCCGTCAGGGCGGCGTATTACCCCTGTAACCATATGCGGCACTCCGCCTATTGTAACCATCTGTCCCGCTATATCATTAGAGCCGAAAAGCTGCCATGCCGCCTCCTCGTCAAGCACACAGTAATCCTGCATCAGGTCATTTCCTGAAAAATAAGCTCCGCTGACAAGCTGCAGCGGATGAAAGAGAAAAAAATCTCCTCCGATTCCTATTGCCGATGCGCTAAACGATGCCCCGTCGCTGGCAATGGTAACACTTCCGTCTGCGCTGTATGCGTCAGCCCATAGCCTCGCAGACTCATTTGCTTCCTCTCCGTCCGCTCCCGAAGACTCCGCAGTTATAGAATCCTCCTCAAGCATATCGTCAACCGAATGCTCGAACTCCTCTATCGCGTCCCTTGTAATATTGGAATTTACTGAAAAAAAACAGCTTATCTGTGCAGCTCCGCCCTCGCTGCTCCACCTGTCCGCCATATTCTGTGAGAGCAGGGAAGCTGCCATGTGATTTGACACACCAAGTAAAATGAGGAATATAATAAATGAAAGCGCCGCAGCTATCCAATGCAAGTATTTCTTAATATAATTCAATTCTATCACCCTGTTATAAAAACAATCATTTTAATACAGCTTTAATTATCATTGCTCAATCTCACAAGCTCACCAGCCTCAACAGGCTTGTTTGAGGTGGTTATTACAAACTCATATCCTGACAGTCCTCCTGATACGGCTGATTGTGTGTCATCACTTGCAATTACCTGTACATCCGCTCTTGTGGCAACATAACGGTTTCCAAGAGGGCTTGACTTTGACTCCACCGTCAGAACAAATTTTCCATTGTTATCCTCGCGAATTGCGCTGTTTGGCACTATGCAGTCATATGTTGCACTCTTCTGACCCACCGATACGTTTATAGTCTGTCCCGCAGTTACCTCGCCGCTTATGTCAAATGTAAGCAGCTTTGACTGACCGGGGTCTGAGGTATCCGGCTTAATGCTCGAAAGCACTATCTCCAAATCGTCATACCGCCATGCGTTTACCACATCCGCCACATCTCCAACCGAAAGCCTCTTTGCCTGCTCGTTTGTCACCGAGAAGCTCATGGTATAACCCTTGCCCTCCGGCTGCAAAACGACAACAGGTTCTGCGGCAGAAACCTCCTTTCCTGCCACCGCATTGACAGTCGTGACCGTTCCCGAAATATTTGCAGTCACAACCGCGTCCACGGCTTCGGCAAGAAGCTCGTCATATTCCTCTCTCGCATTCTCAATACTTTTATACAGCGCCTCCAGATTCAGGGTTTTGTTTATGTCTGCCGTCAAATCTGAAAGCTCCTGCTGCTTTTCCTCAAGCTCCCTGCTCTTTTCATCAAGATTTACCTTTACTTTATCCTGCTCATGCTTAAGCGAAGCAATATCTCCTGTTTTATCCTCTGCCGCCACCTTATTGTCATATGCCGTCTTTGCCATGTCATACGCAAGCTGCGCTTCATTTGCAGCTGTCTGTGCGCTTATATATGTCTGGGTTGCCTCATTTTTCTGAATTGCAAGTGAAGCAAGGTCGCCGCTGCTTACATCATTTGCATATTCATACAATGATGTAATTGTATCTAGCTTATTTTTCGCCGCTGTTAAGGCAAAATCCGCATTTTCCTTATCAGTCTGCGCCTTTTCCAGAGCTTCCTCCTCATCATCTATATCTGCAATGCTTGAGGTAACTAATGTAATCTCAGCCTCAAGCTCGTCATAGCTCTCCTGAAGCTCATCAACCTCATTCTGTGCCGCCTTCACGGCTGTCTGGGCATCAGTAATCCGCTGTCGGTATGTGCTTACAGAGGTATTGCTGTATGAGCCGTTCACTGCTTCGGCAGTCACATCCGCGGATAGAAGCGCCAAATCGTATGCGTCCTGCGCAGACTCCAACGCAAGCTGCGCCGCCTCGAGTTCATCGCTCTCCTCATCCTCCAGAAGCAGCAGCACATCACCCTTCTGAACTGTGTCTCCATCCTTTACCGCAACGCTTGCAACCGTCCTTGTCTGCTTTACAGTAACCTCATACGGGTCTCCGCTCTCTACAACTCCTCCTCCCCGTATTTTAGCGGTTATTGTCCCTGATTGGACATACTGCGCGGCAACCTCCGGCAAGGAATAATTCATTATAGTATTGGAGAAAAATGTAAGTATCAGCAATATAGTCAAAAAAACTATTGCTGCCGTCTTTACCCATTCCCTGCGACTTTTCTTTTTCTCTTCCATCTCTTATCCCTCTCATTATAAAGCTTTATCATTTATCCCTTGATTCCACCCTGATAGGTGATTCCCTCCACCAGATACTCCTCGCCGTACAAAAATACAAGAAGGCTCGGAACCATATATATGGTGGCGACCGCAAATGCCAGACCTATTTCCCCGCTGTTTATCCTGCTTAAAAATACCGACAATGGATGCATATCCGAATCAGACAGAAGAATCAACGGCTGTTCTACCATATTCCAATAGTCTATAAATACAAGTATCGCCGCAGAGCATATTGCGCCCTTACACAGCGGAAAGCATATTTTTCTGAAAATCTGCCATTCACCCGCGCCGTCAATCTGCGCTGCCTCGACAACCGATGAAGGTATTCTCTTCATGTATTTTGTCAGAAGAAATACGGCAAACGGAGAAAATATTCCCGGAAGCCATATAGCCCAATACGTGTCAACAATTCCAAGCCACTGTGAAACCAGAAAGTTTGGGACAAGCGTAACCTGGTACGGCATAAGCATCAATATTATATATATAAAGAAAAGCATTGCCCTCAGCTTTCCGTCATATCTGGCAAAGCCATATGCTGCCAGAGCGGCGACCAACAGCTGAAACACCAAAATCGGAACCGTCAGTATAACGGAGTTCCAGAATTTAAGCAGATAATCCGGGCTTTTGAACAATACGGTGATATATTGGCTGAAGGATACTATATCCGGAATAAACTTAAGGTTAACCTTCTCAGATATGTACACCTTTCCCCCCGTGGATGTCGTCGCAAATACCGAGCCATAGTTTGCAGAAATCTCAGACGATGCCATAAAGGAGTTTGTGATTGTAAGCACTATAGGCATTAAAAACAAAATCGCAAAGCATGCGGCCACTGCCGTTGCAACAATTTTGCCAAAGACTCTCCACGCCCTTCGCTTCCCCGCATTTACGGCACTTCTGCGGAAGGATTTGCCGTCTCTTTTTATCATCATCCTTCCACATCCTTCCCAAAATGATTCTCCACTATAAAAAGAGCCCCTATAATAAATACCATGACTATCGACATAAGTATGGCCGCCGCAGAAAGCGTCTGATAATCCAGACTTTTAAATTTATTATTCATAAAATGCTGCAGCATATAAACAGAGTCATATGGATAATCCGTAGTCAGCAGATATATCTCGCGGAATATCTTAAAGGAGTTAATAAGCGACATAATTGTCACAAACAATATTGTGGAGGAAAGATAGCGTATTTTTATGTAAAAAAATGTCTGCACGGACGTCGCGCTCTCCAGGCGTGCAACCTCAAGAATATCCTTCGGTATGCTTGAGATGGCCGCCATAAAAATAATCATATTATAGCCAAGATTCTTCCACAAAAACAGTATAACTATCACCACTATGCTGTAATCCGACTTCAGCCAGTCTATTTTCGCGCCTCCCAGCCGCACAAGTATGTCGTTTACGGCACCGTTATAATGGAACAGCACCTGCCATATAAGCACTACGGATGCCACCGGCACCATCATCGGGCTCAGAAAAAATGTTCTGAACTGACTTCTGAACGGAAGCTTAGACTCAAGCATAATTGCAAGCAGAAGCGATAAAAGCACCGCCAACGGCACGGCTATCGCCGAAAAAACCACGGTATTACGCACTGCTGTTCTGAATGCCGAGTTTTTAATTACCATTTTGAAATTTTCAAGAAATACAAAATCAGCGCTTATAGGATTGTCCACCAT
>JAJQGF010000284.1 GCA_021200695.1 Lachnospiraceae bacterium | reverse complement strand
ACTGTAATGCAGGCAGTTCTTACGGAAACCTGTGAACGGAATTAGGCGGTAAACAGCGTATTTTTTGAATAAATCAGTTGACATATGAAATTTTTGGGTCTATACTTGTCAAGGATAGTGAAATTATTAGAAAGAGTGGCTTGTGCCGCTCTTTCTTGTTTGATTAAGAGAGTGTGTTTGTGCGACTGCGTCTGAGTATGTATTCATCTGGCGCAAAGCTGCATAAATGCGGTAAGGAGGGCTTAAATGTCGAAGAGAGAGACCTATGAGGCGGAATGTGAGAAGCTTCTGCTGCCTATAGCAGGTCAGTATGGCGTTGATATATATGATATTGAATATGTCAGGGAGGGCAGCGAATATTATCTCAGGGCATATATTGACAAGCCCGGGGGTGTAAATATTATAGATTGTGAGAATGTAAGCAGAGCTCTTTCGGACGCTCTGGATAAGGCTGACTTTATACCCGATGCCTATATCCTCGAGGTAAGCAGTCCGGGGCTTGGCAGGGCGCTTAAAAAGGATAAGCATCTGCAAAAGAGCATCGGACAGACGGTAGAGCTTAAGCTTTTTAAGGCAAAGGATAAACAGAAGGATTTCTCGGGGATACTTGAGAGCTTTGACAGGGACAGTGTAACAATTACGGCTTCTGACGGAGGAGCCCCGCTCAGCTTTTCAAGAGGGGACATAGCTGTTATCAGACTTGCATTGGATTTTTAAAACTATTCCATACAAAATTTATTATACATGATTTTTGGCGTACAGCCGGAACGGAGGAAATGATGAACAAGGAATTGATGGAGGCACTTGATATTTTGGAAAAGGAGAAGGAGATAAGTAAAGAGACGCTGTTTGAAGCAATCGAGAATTCTCTCCTTACAGCCTGCAAGAACCATTTTGGAAAAGCGGACAATGTAAAGGTTGAAATTGACCGTGATACCTGTGATTTTCTTGTATATGCAGCAAGAGAGGTCGTTGAGAGCAAGGAGAATGTTGAGGACGACTGTATGCAGATTGCTCTTGATGATGCAAGGGAGATATCCAGGAAGGTAAAGGTGGGGGATGTTATTAATGTGCCCATCAAGTCAAAGGAATTCGGACGTATAGCCACACAGAATGCAAAGAATGTAATCCTCCAGAAGATACGTGAGGAGGAGAGAAGTGTAATTTATAATCAATATTATGAAAAGGAAAAGGATGTCGTGACCGGTGTTGTACAGCGCTATATCGGAAGGAACATCAGCATAAATCTCGGCAAGGCGGATGCGATGCTTGCGGAAAATGAGCAGGTAAAGGGAGAGGTATTTAAGCCTACCGAGCGTATAAAGGTTTATATAGTAGAAGTCAAGAATACTCCCAAGGGGCCGCGTATTAATGTAAGCCGTACCCATCCTGAGCTTGTCAAAAGGCTTTTTGAGGAGGAGGTTACGGAAATTAAGGACGGTACCGTTGAGATAAAGAGTATTGCAAGAGAGGCGGGAAGCCGTACTAAGATTGCCGTGTGGAGCAATAATCCGTATGTTGACGCAGTGGGAGCATGTGTTGGAATGAATGGCGCGCGTGTGAATGCCATTGTGGATGAATTGCGCGGAGAAAAAATAGATATAGTAAATTGGGATGAGAATCCCGGAAACCTTATTCAGAATTCACTTTCTCCCGCGAAAATTGTTGCGGTATTTGCAGACCCTGATGAGAAAACAGCAAAGGTGGTTGTGCCGGACTATCAGCTTTCTCTGGCTATAGGCAAGGAGGGGCAGAATGCCAGACTTGCGGCAAGACTGACAGGCTATAAAATAGATATCAAGTCAGAAACGCAGGCTAAGGATTCCCCGGGCTTCCGTTATGAGGATTATATAGACGCTTATGATGAAGACGGCGGATACGAGGAGAATACGGAGGAATAAATTAAAATTAAGGGAGAGTCATCATGGCGAAGAAAATTCCTTTGAGAAAATGTGTGGGATGTGGTGAGATGAAAGGCAAGAGAGAAATGATGCGGGTTCTTCGGGCTGAGGACGGCAGTATATGTCTTGACACCACAGGAAGAAAGAATGGGAGAGGGGCATATATATGTAAGAACGCTTCATGCCTTTTACTCGCCCGCAAAAATAAGGGATTGGAGCGTTCCTTTAAGATGAGTATTCCTGATGATGTGTACGATACTTTAGAGAGGGAGTTTGAGAATCTTGGAGCAGAATAAGGTTTTATCACTGTTGGGGCTTGCTATGAGGGGCCGCAATCTGGTGAGCGGTGAAATGCAGACGGAGAATGCGGTGAAGAGCGGCTCGGCCATGCTGGTAATCATAGCTGAGGATGCTTCGGAGAATACCAAAAAGCATTTTTTGGATAAATGCTCTTTTTATGAAGTACCCGCATATATATATGGGTCAAAGGAGAGGCTTGGAAGAGCTATAGGAAAAGAAATGAGGTCTTCTGTCGGAGTGTGTGATGCAGGATTGGCGGATGCGATAATCAAACTACTGGAAACTAAGTAAGCCGTAATTTGGCGGAAATGGAGGAAAGCATGGCGAAAATAAGAATATATGAACTGGCAAAGGAATTAAATAAGCCAAGTAATGATGTACTTGGATTTTTACAAAGTAAAGATATAGAGGTAAAAACCTCCAGCAGCTCAGTTGAGGAGTCGGTGGCTGATATGGTGCGCTCACATTATAAGGAAAACACGGCGGCTAAAGCCGGAAAGGCAAATAATGATAATAAACAGGCAGAGGAGGGCGCCTCAGTCAGGGAGGAAAAAGCATCTGCAAAGCCGGAGAAGGCAGCTGCCGGTGATGAGGTGCCTGTAAGAGACAATGCACATAACAAAGAGGGCTCGCATTCAAATGATGGCTCCGAGGATAAAGATAATGGCGGAGATGCTTCGCACAAGAAAAAGAAAAATATAATATTTGTCAGCAATCCTCAGAATTCAAAGTTTTCCGGACAGCGTCAGGGCGGAGGAGGCCAGAACAGGTCCGGAAGCGGACAGCGCCAGAGCGGTTATAACAATTCGAGACCTGCGGCCAATCGCCCGATTAAGCCATTGACTCCGCCTTCACCCACTCCTGCGGTTAATATGGTTCCTGACAATCAGGGTCAGGCAAAACGCCCCGCACGTACTGAGAATAAAGAGGCTGTCAGACAGAAAGCGCCTACGGCTGATAATTTCCAGGCAAAACAACAGGGCGGCAATGACAGACCTGCACATGATTCTAACCGTGACAATCGCGACAATCGTGAAAACCATGACGGCCGTGACAAACAGGCAGTACGCAGTCAGGGAGCCAGAGGCAACCGCGATTCGAGACAGCAGGGCAATCGCCCTCAGGGTCAGGTAAATGATAATCGTTATCAAAACAGAGGAGGTGCAGGAAATGGCAGACCTCAGGGAGACAGACAAAACGGATTTCAGAGACCTTACAGACCGAATTCGGAAAATAGTCAGGGTGATAGAAGGGGCGGCGCGGTCAGCCCGGCTTCTAACAGGGGCTATAACGGTGGCGAGAGAAGCGGCAGAGGCAATGAGAGGCAGGGAAATCAATACAGAGATAACCGTGACTCTAAGCCGGGCAAGAGCTTTGCTGCCGAAGCAGGCGGAAAGGATATGGAAAAGAAGCGTGAGGAGGAAAAGAGACGCTTCAGTCAGGAGAAGGATAAGCGGCATAAGAAGGACCACTTCTATGAGGAGGAGGAAAATTTAAAGAACAGACCCGGACGCTTTATCAAGCCTGAGAAGAAAAAGGAGGAGAAGGCCGAGGAGGTAATAAAGGTTATAACTCTTCCGGAAAGCATTACAATCAAGGAGCTTGCCGATAAAATGAAGCTCCAGCCTGCAATAATTATAAAGAAGCTTTTTCTTGAGGGCAAGGTAGTTACTGTCAATCAGGAGATTTCCTATGAGGACGCAGAGAACATTGCCATGGAATATGAGATTCTCTGTGAAAAAGAGGTTAAGGTTGACGTTATTGAGGAGCTTTTGAAGGAAGAGGAGGAAAATGCGGCTGATATGACCGAGAGGCCTCCCGTAATCTGTGTAATGGGTCATGTAGACCACGGAAAAACTTCACTTCTTGATGCTATAAGAAAGACTAATGTAATAGACAAGGAGGCAGGCGGTATAACACAGCATATCGGTGCCTATACTGTAAATGTGAACGGAAGAAGCATTACCTTCCTTGACACACCCGGGCATGAGGCTTTTACTGCTATGCGTATGCGCGGCGCGAATGCCACTGATATAGCAATACTTGTCGTTGCGGCGGACGATGGCGTTATGCCTCAGACCATAGAGGCAATCAACCATGCTAAGGCGGCAGGAATAGAAATAATTGTAGCCGTAAATAAAATTGATAAGCCATCCGCAAATATTGACAGGGTAAAGCAGGAGCTTGCAGAATATGAGCTTATTCCCGAGGATTGGGGCGGAAGCACGGTATTTGCACCTGTATCTGCAAAGAGCGGAGAGGGTATTGACCAGCTGCTTGAGATGATACTGCTTTCGGCGGATATTCTTGAGTTAAAGGCAAATCCTTCAAGACGGGCAAGAGGTCTTGTAATCGAGGCAGAGCTTGACAAGGGCCGCGGACCCGTTGCTACTGTTCTTGTCCAGAAGGGCACTCTCAGGGTAGGAGATTTCATATCAGCAGGTGCAAGCCACGGCAAGGTTCGCGCAATGATTGATGACAAGGGACGCAGGGTAAAGGAGGCTACTCCCTCTACCCCCGTTGAAATACTCGGACTGAGTGATGTGCCAAGTGCCGGAGAGGTATTTATAGCCCATGACAGCGACAAGGAGGCAAAATCCTATGCGGACACCTATCTTGCCCAGAATAAGCAGAAGAAGCTGGAGGAGACCAGAACCAGAATGTCTCTTGAGGATTTGTTCTCGCAGATTCAGGAGGGCAACCTCAAGGAGCTTAATCTCATTGTCAAGGCAGATGTACAGGGCAGTGTTGAGGCTGTCAGACAGTCGCTTCTAAAGCTTTCAAATGAGGAGGTCGTTGTAAAGTGCATACACGGCGGTGTGGGTGCAATTAATGAGTCCGACGTGGTTCTCGCAGGAGCCTCAAATGCAATTATCATAGGCTTTAATGTCAGACCGGACTCTACGGCGAAGGCAACTGCAGAGCGCGAGGGTGTGGATATCAGGCTTTACAATGTAATATAT
>JAJQGF010000080.1 GCA_021200695.1 Lachnospiraceae bacterium | reverse complement strand
CGCCGCGTTAACGACCTACACCCTTAGCAGGGGCGCCTCTTCAGCCTCTTGAGTATTTCTCCAAAATCTGAATTGCATCTCTACCAATATAAAATTATAGCAGTCCTACTGTGACGCAAATGTTATTATACATAAGGACATTCTATTTGTCAATCATTTTTTATATTTTGTGTATTTTATGAAGGGAATATGTGTAAATCTGCTGAAATAAACACGCATAAGCAAATGGTTCCCGGCCGGCTGGTCTATTCCCTGTTATAAGCAGTTATTGCCGTTTCATATAAATCATTGCCTTCAGAGTCGATTACCACTATAACAGGAAAATTCTCTACCTCGAGTCTGCGTATGGCTTCTGTTCCAAGTTCATCATAGGCAATAACCTCTGAAGCCTTAATGGCCTTTGACAGCAATGCCCCGGCTCCTCCTACCGCTGCAAAGTATACTGCGCCATTCTCCATTATAGAAGCCTTTACCTCACGGCTCCTCTTTCCTTTTCCTATCATTCCCTTAAGTCCAAGCTTCAAAAGCGACGGCGCATATTTATCCATACGGCTTGCAGTAGTAGGTCCTGCCGAGCCTATAGGTCTGCCGTCCCTCTCAGGGGAAGGTCCCATATAATATATCACATTATTTTTCATATCAATCGGCAGTTCTTTTCCCTCCGCCAATGCTTCATACATTCTTTTATGTGCAGCATCACGTGCAGTATAAATCACCCCCGTAAGATATACATAATCACCCGCACGCAATGCCGCTGCGTCTTCATTATTTAAAGGTACGCAAATATATCTGTCCATTTTTCCTCTCATTTCACGCTTTAATAATCTGTAGTTAAACAAAAATTTATATTATATAGAAGCCTCGCTGAAATCCGAATTTAAAATATCTCCGGCGCCAGCTTCATCAATTACAATATACGGCTTGCATGTCTGTTTACATGACAGCATATATTCACTGCAACCGGAAGCGCTGCTATATGAGTCGGATAAGTGTTGATATTTACAGCAAGCGCTGTTATTCGTCCTCCCAGGCCTCCAGGACCGATACCGGTATTATTTATCTTTTGCAAGAGCTCCACCTCGAGCTCTCTGACATACGGTATCTCCGACCTTATATCCACAGGTCTGGTCAGCGCCTCCTTTGCCATAAGCGCACATTTTTCAAATGTACCGCCTATGCCAACTCCAACCACCATTGGGGGACACGCATTTGGTCCGGCATCCTTCACCGCCGTCAGTATTGCATTTTTTACTCCATCTATTCCATCAGCCGGCTTGAGCATAAAAACTCTGCTCATATTTTCACTTCCGAATCCCTTTGGCGCAACCGTTACCCTCACTCTATCCCCGGGCACAATGTTATAATGTATTACCGCAGGTGTATTGTCACCCGTATTTATGCGTTCTATTGGGTCGCCTACAACGGATTTTCTCAGGTAGCCTTCTGCATATCCCTGTCTAACGCCCTCATTTACGGCATCACTCAGGCTGCCTCCCTCAAAATGTACCTCCTGCCCGATTTCAAGGAAAATAACCGCCATACCGGTATCCTGGCATATAGGTATCATATCGTCCTTCGCTATTTTCATATTTTCCTCAAGCTGCTCAAGTATTTGTCTGCCAAGCGCTGCCTCTTCATTTATCTTAGCAGTCATGATTGCTTTTTGCATGTCTTCGGAAAGCTGATAATTTGCTTCAATGCACATTTCTTTTATATTATCGGTTATCAGCTGTATATCTACTGTTCTCACAGATATTCACCTACTTTATAATTTTATTTTTTATATCTTCAAGCTCTTCCTGTGAAGGCTTTGAAGGCACCCATAAAATATTTTGTCCGTCATCCTTATATCTTGGAATCAGATGCATATGAAAATGCATAACAGTCTGCCCTGCTGCCTCTCCATTATTCTGCACAAGATTGAAGCCGTCACAGTCAAGCCTGTCCGTCATTATTGCCGCCATCTTTTTAGCTAACAGCATCGTCTTTGAAGCAATATCATCCGAAATCTCATATAAATTTGCCGCATGCTCCTTAGGAAGAATTAACGCATGCCCCTTTGTAGCGGGACCTAAATCCAAAATCACCCGAAAATCCTCATCCTCATACAATGTATTTGACGAAATCACGCCGTTTGCTATTTTACAGAAGATGCAATTATCATTTATCATATCAATCCGCCTTTCTTATCTCTAATCATCTGTCTTAATTATCTCAATATTAGTTATCAAATGGAAATATCTGGTCCAATGTCCTGAGAATTCGGAAATCTCCCTTCATTTTGACAGCACCTGACATAAACGCTCTCTGAAATGTCATTCTTCCATTTACTATTTCTTCTATTGCCGCCTTATTTAACTGCATCTCGACGTCCGCATTCTCCGCAATTCCATATCGGCATTCAAGCTCAGTATTTTTTATTGAAATAACCAGATTTTCCGGCTTTCCTTCTATTTTAATTGAGTATACCGCCTCAAAGCCCGCCTGTGGTTTAAATCCTTTTTTGAAATCGCTGATATATTCATCTGTACTGTAGGAGCCATCATTGTTTAATTTATCAATAAACATGCTTGTGAGCTCCTGAATATCCTCTTTCTGTCTCTGGACATAGGTATCGTCAGACACATACTGCGATAATTGCTCTGTCTCCTGAGGTGTCAGATTAGATGCCTGCGGCAATGCAACCCTCTGCTTTATTGTCTGATTGCTTGCAGGAAAATTAATAACATGCTGATTCACTGTACGATATATATTTTCAGCCTTTTTTGCAATTATATTGGCATATTGCTCATTCATTTCAAGCATGACAGTATTTTCTATATATCCGCAAAGTCCACTGCACGGCTTTCCTCCCAGAATCTCCCATGCCGTAGAAAGAACATGCTTTGCCTCTCTTTCTCCATAGGTCGTAGACATAACAAATGGCGCCATATAAATTTCTGAAATTCTTTCCTTATCACCAAAAAGCCAGCATGCATCAAGAAACTGCTGCATATATCCGCCGATTCCATACCATTCTACAGTAGTCGCTAATACAATTCCGTCCGCATCCTTAAGTGTCTGCGGCAAGGTCATTATGGTATTTTTCATCTCATACAGATTATAGCGGGTGACTTTTACGCGGAGCTCCTCAAGCACCTCCTGCACCTTATTAATAACATATATTGTCGGGTCATCAATAATCCCTCTTCCACCATAGTATATATTAATATTCAAACCTGCACCTCATCAAATGACTAATTATATTCAGCAAATATTCATAAATAAAATGTACCACTTTTTGCCTTGGCTCGTCAACTGTATACCTATATCATCTAAAACATTCATCTGAAAAATATGGTTACATTCCCAAGTGTAATTTCATCCTCAGCCTGCAGTTTTCTTTTCTCATACGGCTTAAGTCTAAGTCCATTTTTAAATGTTCCGTTGGTGGCATTAAGGTCCTCCAGATAATAGTCCCTGTCCTCCCTTAAAATTCGCGCATGAATACGGCTTACAGATAAATCCTCAAGAATAAGCCCCGCCTCATCAGGTATTTTGCCTATGGTAAGATCCTCCTCACCAAGCTGTACGAGTATTTTCCCATCCTGTGAATAAAGCTTTCTTATATCATCCTGCTTTTGCCCCGAATCCGGCATAAAAACTGTTTTTCCATATTCTGAGTTGTATAATGTATCCTCCGCAACAAGCCTTCCCTCCATTTCAAGCTGCAATGCCTGTCGGTACTTATTTCTCTTAGCGCGGTCTTTATTTCTTTTTCCCTCAAATATAGAAAAAATATTCTTTTTTTCACGCGTAGCCGCAGTGTAGGCTTCCTCCTCGTCAGGTATACGCAAATGCTCTTCATTATTATAATCTGTCGGTTCATATACAGCAGTTTTCTCCTCTGAAGCCTCATTGTCAAGCATTTTTACATCTTCAAATACCTGTCCCTGTAAGTATATTTCTCCATTTTCCTCAAGCTGCTCATACATTTTATAAACAAAATTAACAAGCGCTTCATCCTCGTAATCTATACCTTCCACAATAAAATCCAGCAGTCTGTTAAAGCCATTGTCCTCTTCAAGGTATGGTATATACACGAAAAAAAATGTATTTTTCTCCAAATCCTGATATATGTTTTCCGGAGACCATAAAATATTGCAGTCACTTAATAAGAATCTGTCCAATTCCTGCCTGATTTCTCTGAGACTCCACACAAAGTCTTTAACCCATTCTCTTTTGATTTTATGCTTATAAAAAAGCTGCGCAAGATTCTGTCTGGAGGTTATATCAAAATAAAGATACGCATCCCCGTTAATATATCGCAAATCACAAGGTAACAGGCCATGTATTCCGCCTCTGCTCAGTATGCAATACTGATACTTTTTCTCATCAGGTCTGCTGTCAAGACGTACTCTTTCATAATTATTATGTAAACTACTAACAAATTCAGCCTGCATTTTAATTTCCTCCCTTTATCTTACTTATACTTCTTACTATATATTCAGGACTGAGAATATCCATTTCAATGCTTGTCCCGGCATTCCAGATATTGCTTCCCTCCCAAAACGCTAACGCTTCAAAAGGGAATAAAACACTTCCATCACGCTCTACATATACCTTCCCGTTTTTTATTTCTATATTTATATTTTCATAATTCCATGCTACATATTTTTCGCAATATTCTTTATTCAGACAGTTTTTTATATAAAGCAGCCTTTGATTATTATCTGCTGCATTTTCACTCAAAGCTCCTAATACTGCGGAGTTAGTATCTAACTCCATGAGACATCTGTCATATTGGAAAAACCACAGATATATTATCAATAAAATGCCCATCATAACCATAGGCAGAATAAATGCCGCCTCAACTGTAAAATACGCATTTATTTTATTCTTCACTTTTTATTCCTCCATAATTATATGTAAATTAACAGCATGCATTTTATAACTCCATCTTAAATTACACTCAGGCAATTTATAGCAAACGCTACGGTAAGAAAGGGGATATACGGCAATTCACTGTCTTTTCCAACCTTTTTAAGAGCAAGCGTAATAATTGCAAATACTGCTGCTATCATCATGCTTAAGCAAAATGTCCGGACTCCACTGCGGTAGTCGGTAAGCATTCCAAGCATAAGCAGTACAATCCCATCTGCAGTGCCTGCCTTTTTTGTAGTAATGGAGGCCAATAACAGCAATAAGCCCGGTACAGCCCCAAGCATAATGCCGGTGAAAATTATAG
>JAJQGF010000016.1 GCA_021200695.1 Lachnospiraceae bacterium | reverse complement strand
TATAACGACTTCGGTATCAGCTACACCCCGAACAGCCGGAGCCGGGAGAAACGCATTTTCACTCTGAAAAAACTGAATACAGACGAGGAAACCGTTGCTTCCGGTGACGCTATCTGGTATATAAAAATAGCGTCACAGCGTCACAAGCGTCACACATCAACCAAGCCGAGCCTGCAAGAACAGACCGGCCATTTTTATTTTACGGAGGTTTTGCTTATGGATAATACCAACACCACGACTCAGGAAGTCCCCTATATCAAGCGTACCATCGACGGACGCACCTATACAGTCAAGATACACTTCAACACCGAGACCAAAGAGACCGCAAAAGATAAAATAGCGAGATTATTGAAATCCGAATTGCAAGGTAATTGTTTGTCAAGGGATTTCTGTAATTGATATGGAAAGAGCGGCCAGTTATGAAGAAAGCTGTGCCGCTCACAATTATTCTTGATTTATTCCGATAATAGAGAGTTCCTATTGCGCAAAATAATATGTTTCGCAAAATATGGTATTGCAGCTTCTGTATGATCAACTACGATAATAGTTTTTTCGCTTGCCCGCAGGTGTTCCAAATAAAGTGCTACACAATATATTTCCGAATTACTTAATCCCTTAAAGGGTTCATCAATTCCTAAAACCTTAGCAGTTGATCGGACAGACTTAAGTATTTTGATTCGTATGTTTTCACCACCGGACAATGTCCCAACCGGCTGTCCTAAACGTAAATGACCTAACATGATGGAAGATGCATCGTTTAAAGAATCCGATATTTTTTTATTGATGGGATGGAAAAACTCAATTCCTTCATCAAGGGTCATATTCCATATGTCAAAAATGCTTTTACCATTAAGTTTGAATTTATGAAGCCTTTTATTAAAACCTGTTCCATCACAATCACGACATTCTAATCGTGTCTTGCTGTCTTGATCAGAACCAAATTCAATGTAGCCTGCACCACCACAGACAGGGCAGCAACCATCACAGCCAGGTTGATTTGAAAAGAAATGCTTGTCTTTATTATGAGCCGTAGCATATTCTTCTATGATTTTATTAAAAATATCCAGTGCAGTTGAGACAGAAGATGTTTTGTTACCAACCAGTGCTTTTTGATTGATATATGCATAATGCTCAAAAAACTGAGGAAAGTATTCTCTTAACAACGTTGATTTTCCAATGCCTGAAGCTCCTGAAACTAGATTCATGCATTCATAACCAATTTCAATGTCAACTCCTGAATATTGATAAATCTGGTTATCTATTTTTACATGAATGGATTTAGATGGAACAACTACATTAAACTTTTTAACTTCGCGTTGCGTTTGAAGGTATGCATTGGCATTTATAAGATACCCTCCGTTATTTCCGCCTCTTTCACCTAATGCGATAATATTTTTCGCTACAGGCACAAAGATATCACTATGATCTACTATAATTATTGTATGTTTGCCTGACATATCAACAATATTTTTAAAAATAGATTGTCTCTCCGTGCCGGAAAGCCCTGCAAGTGGTTCGTCTAGCACAATCATTAAATCCGAGAGTTGCGTGTTAAAAACTTGAACCATTCTTAAACGTTGCAGCTCTCCACCGGACAAGGTGGGGATTGCGCGATGGAAAAAAAGATGGCCAAGATTTAATTCAATGGCTTTTTCAACAAAGCAACGTATACTGTTCAAGGCGAATGACAGGCCCAAATTAGCAGCTTTAGTTTTAATACGATTAATGTATACAATCAACTGGTCAAAAGGAGTCGTCATGAAGTCGCCTATTGACAAGCCTTCTAATTTGTAGTCTTCATAAAAGGGCGCATATTTTTTTCCTTCGCAACAGGGGCATATTTGCGATGAATAATACTGATTTCCTATGGAAAAATTAGTCATCATTGGAGTAGATGTCATAACACCATAAAATTTGCTTGTCCTTCTGGAAAATGCATTATTTTTTTTATAGCGGATTGAATATTTCTTTTCACTTTCTCCGAATAGAATTAAATCTTTTTCGTGTTTAGAAAGTTCTCTAAAGGTTTTATGAGCATCAATATCATTGTCGGCACAATATTGTTTGATGATCTCACAATAATAATCTTTGTATCGATTCCAGCATTTGAATGGATTTTTTTCCAAAGGGACATCATAATTGATTATTTTGTTTTCATCCAGTACTTTGATTGTTCCAATTCCATGACAATTTTCACATAAGTTGGCTTCCTTATTAAGAACAAAAAAATCTTCCGTTAATCCAAGACAGGCCGCATAAATAAGGACAATGTTTCTGTTGATGCCGAAATACGTTCCAATCGTTGATCTTGTATTATTATTATAGTTTGACTGTTTGATTGGAACAGCAGCTACCATATTATTGTAGCCTTTAATTCGGTACGTTGGTTCAGAAACATTGTCAGCAAACATAGTCATAAATTCATGTTGACCGATTTGTGCAATAGTGTCGTAAGCCAACGAAGATTTTCCACTGCCAGAGGGACCAATAATTAAATTGATCCCATGTTTTTCAAGCTTAATATCAATGCACTTTAAATTGTTTGTTTCTATTCCCCAAATTTCAGCTGAATCACTCATTATTCTTTCTACCCTTCAAAATAATGCGATATAAATCACGAATGAAAAAATCCAGGGTCTTTTTTGAGTGAACACAAAAACGCTCATCAATAGAGTGAATTGTATTTCCGGGCTTAAGGTACATGGCATTGATGGGACATCCACCACCACAAATGCCAAGAGCTGGGCAGTCCATACATTCCTCATGGTTGAGAGGTGTCAACTGTGACCATTCAATAAAGGTTTTATCTTTTACAGCGACAAAATCATCATCATAAATGCTTGATACAAAATATCGTTTATCATGCAAGCAACCGTGACAAATACCAACTTGCCCATTTGGAGCAATAACAATTTGTCCACCGGCGGTTGCAGCACAGTCAGAAAAGTACACTTGCGCTTTGGTAAAGGCTTTGAGTTTTCGCATCATTCGATCTTCATATATTCCTCTTTTTCTCAATTCGACAAACTCGTCAATAATAAATTGAGCAGCAGCTTCATTGTAGCTTTGAGGTAAAACAAAAGTATCGCTTGACATCATGATATTAAAGCCAAATCCTTTGATGTTATATTCATCTACTAAAGCAAGGATATCTTCTGTATTTTTAATTGTTTCTTCACTGAGCGTAATGGATAAAGATACATCAACGCCTAATTTTTTGCAGAGATCAAGCGTGTTGAGTATGCGTTTGAAAACAGGAGTACCCTTAATATCAACTCGCATACTATTAGCTTCTTCATTGCATCCATCTATAGATATTGCAATAGCAACACCTAATTCGTGGAGACGTAGAATCCGTTCTTCATTTAATAAAAGTCCATTAGAAACCATTGACATCTCGATGTTTTGAATACATTTTTCCGTTTTCTTTAATTCATTTACTTTGGTAGCAACATATTCAAGCACAGGATAATTTACAAGAGGTTCCCCGCCATAAAAAATAATAAATGGCTTGTTTTCTTCCGTATCCATACCAGAAACTTTAATTTGTCTAATGAAAAACTCTATGGCTTTATCAGCTGTTTCCATGGACATATTTTCATGAAGAAAATTACTCCTTTTGTCTCTGTCATTGTTTCCCAAGAAACAATACTTACAAGCAAGATTGCATTGTTCGCTAGTTATAAAATAACAGACGTTGATTGCTGGTTGGGGAATTTTGGATTTTACAAACTGGAGTACTCTTTCATCCTCATCAGAGGTTTGAGTGAGAATCTTATATTTTGCAAGCTCTTTTACCTCTGATTGAATTTGAATTGGTGCACTTTCTATATCAGTACAAAAAGAGCTTGCAAGCCAAGCCTGCAAGCTCTCATAAACCTCTCTTGTTAAGTACACCGGTTTCATCCTGAGCGAATGATACATTGCTACATCATCGCCTAGGTCATATACATGCGTAAACCGAGATGTACTTACCATGCGATTTCCTCCATATCCGGAATTGCACGGCAAGAGCAAGCGCAGGTACAAGAATTGCAGGCAACACATGCACAGCGAGCCATGGTGACAAAATCTTCCTCTATCGTGCCAAGAAGTTCCATATATTCATTAACATTTGCACTCATATTACATTACCTCCCAATCGAAATCAGAAATCACGCCGCCAGAACAAGAGCAACGGCAGTTGCACATACATCCAGTACACTGACTCATGCAGCTAACAGCGGCATATGTATCAACATCAATACTGCCAAGCATAGCCTCATATTCATCGTTGTTGACTTTAAGCATAGGACACGCCCTCCTTATTTAAATTTCTCATCATATACTATAGCATAGGAAATGGCCAATGTCAACATACGAAAGATACCTTTTTTACAAACACAATATATTGTATAAATTAAGAGGAGAAATACTAGATATTGATTTTCGAAGAATCCATTTTTCACGGAGAAAGTCCTAAAAATGGCTAAAATAAAGGATTCTTTAGTTTTCCGGTATAGTTCGTATAATTCGTTAATTTTTTATAGTGTCTGCTAGTCAAATAATTACAAAACCAACGTCGTGATGGATCGCAAAGCAATAGGCATCTGTCCATAAGTCTATTATGTGTACAGATGCCTGCTTATTAGAGTAATTTTCTTGTTAAAGTATGTTGTCAATATTTCTTGCAGTATAAATCAGTCTACGGACTTCCATTACATTTCCAATCACCACGTAAAAGACAGTGTAGTTCCGTACATAAATTCGATAATATAGATGTTCTCTTTTCTTTGCAGAGCGATACGGTTCGAAAGCAAGCGGATTGTTCAGCCGTTTCAATATTGCTTCTTCAACATCGTCTATTAATCGTTCAGCAGCATCTTCGTTTTGCAGTACATTAGAGATATAATCGACTGTTTCGAGTAAATCCTGTTCAAATAACGGCAGGTAACGAAGCTGGTATGTTTCATTTTGCATGGGCAGCTCTCCTTGCGTTTGCAAATACGGTTTGGTGGGATAACCGCTCGTTGGTGGATGTAGCCTGCCTGTCTGCTTCATCAAGCTTTATCTCTACATCATCAGTGAGAGCAGAGTACTGCTCAAGACTTAGGACAACCATAGCACCATAGCCGTTTTTGGTCAAATATACTGGCTGGCCTTCACTAACCATGCTTTCTATTTCTGGAAATTTATTTCTTAGGTCGGATACAGGACGAATTTGGATCATGACAATGCCTCCTATCTATTATAT
>JAJQGF010000153.1 GCA_021200695.1 Lachnospiraceae bacterium | reverse complement strand
CTGAAGCATCGCCCCGGCCGCAGTCAAGCCTATTGGAAATTCCTCAATTCCGAGACCTGTGAGAGTATTTACCCGGAAATGCTTAAGCAGCACCCTCCTGCATATGTCATCATCAAATATATGTGCGTCCAAAGTATTTACCGATATATGTAATCTTCCCTTAAGCTCGTCAATATCAGCGCCGCTTACAAGAAAGGCATCATTGCAGATGATTTCAGAAGGCTCATACTTCATAAGCTCGTCCATAAGCTTCTTCAAATCCTCCACCTCGGTCAGGTAAAAATCTCCCGTGGTGACATCGGCCGCTGCTAGGCCGATTTTGGTCGGTGTATATGTAATGCTAAGAAGATAATTGTTCTTTGAAGCCTCCAATGCCTGAACATTCAAGTTTGTACCCGGAGTAACTATCCGCACAACCTCACGCTTCACAAGACCCTTGGCAAGCTTTGGGTCCTCCACCTGCTCGCATATTGCGACCTTATATCCGCGGCCTACAAGCTTGGTAAGATAACCCTCAACCGCATGGTACGGTATTCCACACATAGGCACTCTCTCCTCAAGCCCGCATGCCTTACCTGTAAGCGTTATCTCAAGCTCTCTTGACGCCGTTATGGCATCATCAAAAAACATTTCATAGAAATCGCCGAGACGGTAAAAAAGAATACAGTCCTTATATTCCTCCTTTGTCTCCATGTATTTCTGCATCATTGGTGTTAACTCAGGCACTTTTATTACTCCTATTCCAAAATGTCCACCCTGTAAATAAGGCGGCAAAAATTAATACTGACCATCACCGGTATACGCAATAAGCTGCGCATCCTCTACACCCTTTATATCTGCAAGCTCTGAAAGAATATCCTGAGCCCTGTAATTTACCATATAAGCGCTCTCAGTCCTGTCTGCACGCTTTGCAACAGATTTTACCTTGTGCTTTGTAAGGGAAATAAGCCTGTAAACCTCCTCCTCCGAGGAATTTTCATATCTTACAATAAGCAGGAAGGTGCTTTTTCTCCTGTCAAGCATAAAAAAGCCTATAAATACCATGCAGATAAATACGGTTCCGATTCCTGCTATGAGAAAAAGTCCCGCGCCTGCCGTAAGTCCTGCAGCAATCGAGAGAAATAAAAAGCCTACGTCCAGCGGGTCCTTTACCGCTGTCCTGAAGCGCACGATGGACAACGCACCTACCATACCAAGAGAAAGCACTATGTTCGAGGCAATCGTCATTATGACAAATGCCACGGTAAGCGTGGTCATCACAAGCAGAATTCCAAAATTTTCAGAATAAACCGCACCTCTGTAAAAGCATCTGTACACAAGATAAATTAAAATTCCGCAGCAGAGCGCGCTTACAAGCACCAGCGCGATATATGTGGGCGAGAGCTCCTCAATAAGCCCCATCTGTACAATATTTTCTTTTAAAATGCTTTTAAGCGTACTCATCTTTATCCTCCGAATATTTAAATAAAAGCTTTCATTCTGTGTTCAAGACACATTACATATTTTGACGCTGAAGTCTGTACCGGGTTAATGCCGGCCACAATATGGCTTATATGCTCGGGGATAAACTCATCATACTTTACTTCAAGCACCATATTCTCTCCCATGATATTCGGCATAAGCTGCGGATATATAAGGCAGTCCTTTACTCCGCCTGATGCGATGGATTTGTCGAAGGTTATCCTCAGGTTTGACAATGGAAGCACATATGCCTCTCTTATATAGTCCACAGTGACAATCGGTACAAGGCCGCGCATGCATATCACGGCTGCAAGGCCTCTTATACCGTTATCATTTATATCTGAATATACTCTGTCCGGAGATAGTAAAAGGGATGCCTTTCCCTCCTCAAGTTTCTCTGAGGTCTTTCTCACCCGGGTTCCCTTTTTTTCCTTACATTCAAGTGTACATTTTGAATATTCCCCATTGTAAAATCGAATACGGTATTTTCTCCTGTTGTCCACACCACATAGCTTCTCCCACAAAGCGCTGCGGTCCGGGGTATCAAAGTATATGCTTCTGATAAAATACTCACCATTTTTGTCCGAGTATGGGTCAGAGTGCATTGTCGCCTTAAGTCTGCTTCTGAGAAGCTGGTACTGCACCGGCGTTATTATGTATTTTAATTCATGACGCACAATACCGCCTCCTGACTATTCGACAGTGCCAATATAATAAAAGCCGCGGCATTCATCGAGCCTGACCCTTACCAGTCTGCCGATAAGGGACTCGCTGCCCTTAAAATGTACCAATATATTGTTTGAAAGCCGTCCGGTAACCATTGAAGAGTCATTTTCATTTATACCCTCCACCAGCACCTCCACAGACTGTCCCCTGTATTGCGATATCTGCCCGGCAGCAACCTCCTGAACCGTTCTTAAAACTCTGTCAAAGCCCTTCTTTACCTCAGCTTCCGGCACCTGTCCCTCCATTGCTGCTGCGGGAGTGCCTGTCCGTCTGGAATATATAAAGGTAAACGCATTATCAAAACGCACACGCCTTATTACGTCAATGGTCTCATCAACATCCTCCGCCGTCTCACCCGGGAAGCCCACAATGATATCCGTAGTGATTGCCATATCAGGAATCTCCCTGCGTATTTTTTCCGCAAGCTCTATATATTTCTCCTTAGTGTAACAGCGGTTCATTGCCTTTAAAATTCTTGTGGAGCCTGACTGAAGTGGCAGGTGCAGATGCCGGCATATCTTTTTGGAGTTTTTAATTACCTCTATTAGCTCGTCCGACAAATCCTTAGGATGCGAGGTCATAAAGCGTATCCTCTCAAGCCCTTCTATCTTCTCCACCTCCTTTAATAGCTCCGCAAAGGTAATGGGATTTTCAAGGTTTTTTCCATAAGAATTTACATTCTGTCCAAGCAGCATTATCTCCACAACGCCGTCAGCAACAAGCCTCTCTACTTCCATTATTATATCCTTTGGCTCACGGCTGCGTTCCCTGCCCCTTACATATGGTACAATGCAATAGCTGCAAAAATTATTGCACCCAAACATTATATTTATTCCGGACTTAAAGGAATGTTTTCTTTCAACCGGAAGGTCCTCAACTATTTTATCCGTGTCACTCCAGATGTCTGTTATCATCCCTTCGCTTTCATATACAGCAGTAAGGAGCTCGGCAAATTTAAAAATATTATGAGTTCCGAATACCAGGTCAACAAATTTATAGCTGGTCTTTATCTTTTCTATCACCGTCTTCTCCTGCATCATACATCCGCATAGAGCTATCTTCATCTCGGGATTTTTCTTCTTATATCCGTTTAAAACCCCGAGCCTTCCATATACCTTCTGATTTGCATTATCTCTCACAGTACATGTATTATAAATAACAAAGTCTGCATTTTCATCCTCCGTAATCTCGTATCCCACGCTCTCAAGGATGCCTGCGAGCTTCTCCGAATCTCTTGCATTCATCTGGCAGCCAAAGGTGGTGACACAGCAGGTCGGTCTGCGGCCAAGTCTGTCCGCAAGCTCCGCCACATAACCCGAAGCCTTCTTTATAAAATAATACTGCCTTTCAGTTTCCTCCTCCGGAGGCTCTAAATTTAAGTTTATATTTTTTAAATCAATCTCTCTGTGCATTTTAAATTTATTCCTTTTAGCTTCGTTTACTCGCTCATTAGAACAGCATGAAGTCTGTATTCTTTAACCGTAATCCATTTAATCATATCACTATTAGCTTTTTAACTCAACTTTATTTTTAATCAAAATATGCCCTTATCTCCCGTACTGCCTCACCCGACAAAAGTAGTACGCAGATAAGATTAGGCACTGCCATAAGTCCGTTACATATATCTGAAAATGTCCATACTGCTTCAAGTCCTGCGACAGCCCCCGGAAAGGAGGAAAGAGCGTATACAAATCTGTAGCCGACCGCATATCTGTCATTTCCTATAAGGAACTCAAACGCCTTCTCCCCCTGATACTCCCATCCCGCAATAGTGGCAAAGGCAAAAAGAGCTATGGATATAGCTGTAAAATATTTCCCCATACCGCCAAAGGTGCCTTCAAATACAGCCGTCACCAAAGCTATACCTGTAAGCAGCCCACCCTCCTCTGTAACAGCTCCCAAAAGTCCCGATGCCGCTATTGCAAGTCCGGTCACAGAGCATATAACGATAGTATCAAGAAACACTCCTGTCATGCTTATAAGTCCCTGCCTGACATAATCATCGGTCTGTGCAGCTGCTGCACTTATTCCCGCCGCTCCCAGACCTGCCTCATTTGAAAATACCCCTCTTGCAACTCCCCATCTTAAAGCACCGGACATACTTACAGTTATACCCCTGCATATACCGCCGCCCACTGCTCTCGGACAAAATGCCATTACTATAATACTGCTTATTCCCGCCGGGACGTTTTCGATATGTGTGAATATAACAATAAAGGCCGCAAGCATATAAAATATCCCCATAAATGGCACAAGAACCGCAGTAACCTTAGAAATACTGCCTATTCCTCCAAGAACCACCAGAATTGTGAGTATTGTCACAATCAGGCCGGTCCTTTCCACAGGCACATTAAATGAAGCCCTGAATGCCTCAGCAATGGAATTCGCCTGAGTCATATTTCCCATGCCTATTGAAGCAAGCACTGCAAAAGCCGAAAAGCATATACCCAATGTGTTTCCCAATGTCCTGCATTTTATTCCTCTCGCCATAGTATACATTGGCCCGCCCACATAATCTCCCTTTGAATTTATGGTACGATATTTAACAGACAGCATGCTCTCCACAAGCTTTGTTGCCATTCCTATAAGCGCCGATACCATCATCCACAGAAGCGCTCCCGGCCCCCCTAATACCATAGCTGTTGCAACTCCTACTATATTACCTGTTCCTATCGTCGCCGCAAGCTCTGTTGTCAGCGATGCAAATGAAGATACACCCTTTCCCCCGCCGTGTGCAGCTGAGCGGTTCCCGGCATGACCCTCCTCTCTTCCGACAGAGCATAAAAGCGCATATCCAAGCTTTTTTATAGGAAGTCCGCGCAGCCTTAACATAAGATAGCTTCCCGTCCCGAGAAGCAGAAACAGCATTCCCGGCCCCCATATGTAATCATCAATTTTTTCCAGCATAAAACATCTCCCTGAAAAGGTTAATAAAATATATCGTGTCATAAGATGTTTTATGTTTATTTAAAAAAATTAACTTTTATATCTTAAATTCTTAATTTTACTTTAAAATTTTGATATTTACGGACAAAATTATTATAATATCAGTATTATTG
>JAJQGF010000204.1 GCA_021200695.1 Lachnospiraceae bacterium | reverse complement strand
GATATGCCACTTCTCCATCGCTGGCCTCTCCTGCAAATTCATATCCCTCCTGCTCCCAATTAATATTATTTCTGATGCCCTCACGAATTACAATCTCATCCTCGACCAAAAACACCTTCAGCATATAATTAATACCTTTCAATCGACTACAGTTTTGACATTACACAGCTTCTCTTGCCTTCCCACAATGCCGCCGTTTATATATCTAAATATATTGTTTTAGGTTTATGACTGACTTTTTAAGACTTACGCCCGCATTAACAATTCCTTGTAAACAATAAAAGTATTATACACTATTTTATTAAAAAAGCCAAGCATCAACGACTTCAGTGGCAGGCTCTTGCTTTTTCAAATAAAAAGCATTACACTGAAACAGTGTCCGCCTGTTGAGCTTAACGCGGACTAAATGGATATGAAAGGATAAGAAATATGAGCGCTTTACAGGCAAAAAAGGTATCTGATTCCGAGACTGAGCAGCTCCGGGTCGTCATATACCCCGATATAAACGGTTTTGGCAGACTGTTCGGCGGACGGCTTCTGGCATGGATTGATGAAGTTGCCGGTGCCACCGCAAGGAGGCATTGCGGACGCAACGCCACAACGGTGGCAATTGACAACCTTTATTTTAAATCGGGCGCATACTTAAATGATATAATAGTCCTTATCGGCAAAGTGACCCATGTTGGAAATACCTCAATGGAGGTACGTGTAGACACCTATCGTGAAGATGAGGATGGTACAAGGCATCCGATAAACCGCGCATATTTTGTCATGGTCTCGATGGGTGATGATGGCAAACCCACACAGGTTCCCCCGCTTATACTCGAAAACGACGGCGAGCGCATGGAATGGGAGAATGCTGAAAAACGACGTGAGCTTCGGCTCAGACGCAAAAAGGAGGGCTTCTAAATGAAGGTATATAATGTACGTCACGGTGAAACAGACTGGAACAAGGACAGGCGCCTGCAGGGCAGAAGCGATATAGAGCTCAACGAATATGGAATACAGCTTGCAGAGCTTACAAGGGATGGGCTTAAGGACATAAAATTTGATTATATTTTTTCAAGTCCGCTAAAAAGGGCATACAGAACTGCTGAGATAATACGGGGCGACAGAAATTTACCCATAGTCACCGACGAACGGCTTGTGGAAATCGCCTTTGGCATAAATGAGGGAATACCCTCCGACAAAATGCCGGAGGATTTTCATCTGTTCTTCGACTCTCCGCTTGAATATGTTCCAGCAGAGGGAGGCGAGACATATGGCGAGCTGTGTGCAAGGTCAGAGGATTTTGCCCGGAAGGTGCTGCAGCCTCTGTCAATCAGAAGACCCGATGCAAATGTCCTTCTGGTGGCGCACGGCGCCTTCAACAAATCCCTTATGGTATATCTTGGGCACCGCGAACTCAGGGAGATATGGCGCGTATTTCCCAAAAACTGTAGCATGAACATTTATGACGTAAACGGAGATGCATTTAACCTGGAAAAGGAGAATCTTACCTTCTATTAATCATGCTCCGACTTACTCATTCCAAAATTCGGTAAAGCTGATGTTCAAATCAACATCAGTGCTTATTCCGTCAACCGTTCCCTTTGACGAATACTGCCATATATCATACTGATACGGGTAAAACATTGTCTCCGCATATGATGCATACCACTTATCATAAGCCTCAAGCTCAGCCACATCTATCATCAGAGCGCCCATCTCGGTATTATGATAAATCATTGGCTTATAACCTGCATTTTCAACAGTCTGACAGAACAAAAGCACTAATTGCGTTCTCTCCTCCACGGAAAGCGCGTTCATTCTCGCTGACGAGCTTGTGACCTTCTCAACGTCTATGACCAGCGGACCGTCCACCCCGCACTCCTTCGCCTTATCAATAATAAGGTTTGCCTCCTCAAGCAATTCCTCCTCATTAACAGCCTGTGAGAATATATACAGGCCTACATGTATGCCGGCATCAGCGGCGCCCTTTACATTATCCTCGCAATACTCATCCTCAACAAGCTTTCCTGTGCCGTAGCCTCTTAGAGCAGTTCTTATAAATGCAAACTCCACTCCGTCGTCGGCTACCTTCTGCCAGTCAATGCTGCCCTGATGTGAGGACACGTCAATTCCCTTGTGGGACACCACATTGCCATCCTCGACATACTGATATTCACCGCTCTCAAGCACCTGCAGCTTCTCCTGCTCGTAGGTATTCTTTTCAAGCTCGTCATTTATCGGCACAAAATGAAATTCGCCGTTGCTGACAACCACAATATCATCAGGATAATAGGGTCTCAGCGTCTCCACCATGGTATTGCCGTCAAGCAGGCTTGTCTTAATGCCGCCGAGAATCTCATTCTCCTTGTCAGCTTCAGCCTGGCTGACCTTCTCCTCAAGCTCCTTCTCTGTTATGCCGTCTCCGGACATCTCACTGCTCCTGAGAGCCTCCTCTATCATCTCGTCAACCTGATCCTGTGAATATATAGCAGTTACATTAAGCTGCTCCGCAATATTGGTTGACAGTGCCGCCTCTGTCGCACTCTCGCTGATTTTTTCATCAACCCAGACATAGAGCGCAGTACCAAGAAACATTACAAAAACTGCTATACCAAGATATGCAATCATTGTAAGCACATATTTGAGCGTACTTGGTTTTTTCTTCCTTTTGTCGAGCCGATCCTCCGTAGGACGCGGAATATTTCCAAGTCCTCCGTTATTCATATCCTTCAAACTATTATTCATCCTGTGTCTCCCATATATAAAGCATATGCTTCTATAATTCTATTCTTCTATTGTATAAAAAATCACATGCAAAATAAAGCCTTTTTCCCGAATTTATAAAATTTTAAGTAACTGCCTGCTCTCTAAGCCTGAGAAGTATCTTTTTCTCAAGCCTGCTGACCTGAACCTGACTGATTCCCATTATCGATGCAATTTCAACCTGTGTCTTGTCCTGGAAATATCTCATATATATAAGCTCTCTTTCCTCGGCATTAAGGCTTCCGAGAAGCTGCTTCAAAAGCATTTTATCTAAAAGCTTTTCCTTCTCCCTGTCAGTCTGTCCGCATGCCCTGCTGCCCACACAGCCATTCTCTCCCTGCACCACCTTGTCCACAAGATACATCTCGCTTCCGTCATCCTGATACACAGCGCTGTATAATGATTCTACCGAAACATCCGCCTCCATCGCAATGACAATTTCTTCCTCCGAAAGTCCGCTCTGTGCCGAGATTTCCGAAATTGTCGGCTCTCTGCCTTCTCTGTTTTGCAGAATCTGTCTCGCCACACGCACCTTCAGTCCATTCTCTTTGACGGTCCGCGACACCTTAACCATCCCGTCATCCCTTAGAAATCTCTTTATCTCTCCTGTTATCATCGGCACAGCATAGGTAGAAAATTTCAATTCAAGCGAAAGGTCAAATTTATCTATTGCCTTCATCAGGCCTATTGTACCTATCTGGAACAAGTCCTCCATTTCATATCCCCGTCCCGCAAAACGTCTTACAATATGATGTCCCAATCCCAGATTTTTCTCTATCAGTATCTCTCTTGCCCCTTTATCTCCTGCCTGTGATTTTGCAATGAGAACTGACATTTCCTCCATATACTATTCCTCGCTGTCAAGCCACGGTCCGGCGCACATTTTTTTCTTCATATGTACTATAGTTCCGCTGCCGGGCGTACTCTCCACCTTAAGGTCGTCCATAAATGCTTCCATAAATGCAAAGCCCATTCCCGAACGCTCAAGCTCAGGCCTTGTCGTGTAAAGCGGCTCCATCGCCTTTTCTATATCCTCAATTCCCCTTCCTTCGTCAGACACATCTATATGTAAGACGCCAGCCTCAAGGAGACATCTGACCTTTACCTTTCCGGGATGCGCCGGGCTGCCGCCCGGAATCATATCACCGTGTATACCGTAACCAAAAAGATTTTCATACCCATGTATTATGGAATTTGTAACCGCCTCGGATACGGCGGTTTTTATATCTGATATTTCCTCTATAGTAGGGTTCAGATGTGAGACAAATGCCGAAACCGCCACCCTCGCAAAGCCTTCATTTTTCGATACAGCATCAAACGAAATCTCCATTTCATTTTTTTCCATTATTGCATCCATTTTTTCCTCCATTCTGCCTCCTGAAATCCTTTAATCAGTTCAGCACCTCCACTATTTTTGTGATTCCCGATACATTAAGTATCCTCATTATCTGCCTGTCTGCATGAATCGCGTATACTCTTCCTCCAAAGCAGGATATTTTTTTATACCGGCCCATAATAATACCTATTCCGGAAGAATCCATAAACCTGGTATCCTCAAAGTCGAACACCACATGCTCAACCTTGTCGTTCATAATGTATCTGTCGGCATTCTCACTTATATATGCCGCAAGATGGTGGTCAACCTCTCTCGGAAGCTTCACCATAAGACAGTTATCAATAATTTCAAAATCCTTCACATCCTTCTCCTCCCTTTATGCCGCATATAATTCTGTTAAACTCAAAAGACCCGCGGGAGTATTCTCCCGCAGGTCTTATCTTTTGTAACGGTTTATTATTTAATCATCTGAAGTCTGTATTTTACTGATTTCACGCTCTGCCCTTGATGCCCTGTCGGTTCCCGGGAACAGCTCGATAAATCTTGTAAACGCTGATACCGCACTTTCACTGTCTCCGCTTCCGCTGTATGCCACTCCCAGATTGTAGAGTGCGTCCTGATTTGTCTCATCATAGTATACAGCCTTTGACAGCAGTTCAACAGCCGTATTATAATCCTCACTTCTCAATGCGGCATAGCCATCCGCATAATAAGAGGCTGAAAGCTCAGGCCCTATCGTTTCCAGCAGGGTATTATAGAGCTCTCTGAACGCATCGGAGGCTTCGTCTATATCAACAGATTGGGAAATCTCCTCAAGCTTTTCTCCTGTGGCGGACGCGTCGCCGACTCCGATATAAGCTGATGCCGCGCTCAGCAGATTGTCAATGGTGCTCAGCGTACCGTCAGTTCCCACATATCCCTCAAGCTCCTGGTTTAAGCTGTCATTTTCGCTCTTCAGGGCGTTTATCTGGGCCTCGAGAGTCTGTATGGTAACATTTTTGGCATCAAGCTGCTCACCTATTTCAGCGATACTGTTCTGAGCCTCATTGTTAACATTTGCCATTCTTGCGGGAACCACCAGAAAATACATTGCAGCCAGGCCTATTACAAGACCTATGCCTATATTTACAAGTGAGGATAGTCCGCCGCCCCCGGGCTCCTTTACATTGAGCGGCTGTATTATCACCTCATTGTCACTCTGATAT
>JAJQGF010000055.1 GCA_021200695.1 Lachnospiraceae bacterium | reverse complement strand
GTTGTACCATAACTTGTATAAATTTCACTGTATACTTCCGATGTCCAAGGGTATGCTCTTGGAAATAAAAGAATAAAAAAGTCTTAGCACATTTGTCTGGAGTTGATTTTGCTACTTCTGAAAAGTAAAACGCATTCAAGTAAGCTGATTAAAGTTTTTCTGTACAGTGGATATTTGTCGTATCCGTTTGTTAACATAGCTATTTGTGCCAAAGGAAAATGATGGATTAAGTGAGAGTGTTTAGAAGCTTTTGATTAGTCCCCAAAATAGAATGAAAACGAAGAAATAGAAGTGGGAGAGTTAGTATGACAATTACGATTAAAAAGCCCAAAGATCAAGATATCCTGTTTTGGGTGGCATATGGGCTATACCTGATTTTTGGAATGTTGAGCACATCTTTTTATTACAAATACTTTATGGGGACACCATACAGTATTATAAAGTATTTGTGCGTAGGTTTGCTCGTAATCAGGGAACTTATGACTCAGAAGTATAGTATCCGAAGTCTCGCTATAGGCGCTGTTTTTATTGCTTTAGCTATCATTACAAGGTCACAATCCTCGGTATCTACGGTTGTTTTCATTCTTATATTTCTGTTTTGCGTGAGAAACATAGACTTTAAAGATGTTGCTAGGTTTTCAGCTTTTATCAGTGCTATAATTTTGATATTTGTTATTTGCAGCAGCTATCTTGGAATTATAGATAATTATGTATTTACAAGTGAAACAAGAGTGCGTCATTATTTAGGCTTTCGCTATTCTTTGTTTGGTCCGTGCTTTTTATTTAACATAACAGGTCTTGTACTGTATGCAGGAGGGAAAAAACTCAAATGGAGATGGTTTATATTATTGGGATTGGTCAACTTTTGGATGTTTGCACAAACTAATTCGCGATTATCGTTCTACCTGTCTTTGCTGATGATAGCCGCATTTGCATTTTTGAAACTGCGCCCAGATTTCTTCGAACGAAAGCGAGGTTTTTGTTGGGTTATGATAATATCATTTGTATTGTGCTTTTGTATTTCACTGTATTTCACTGTTACATATAACAGCAGTGTTGAGTGGCAGAACCAACTAGACACAATCCTTGGCTCAAGATTGCGATTGGGACAAACTTCCCTACTACAAAGTGGTGTATCATTTTTTGGGCAGAGGTTGGAGTTAGTTGGAAACGGACTTGATGCCTTTGGAAATAAAAATACGAACCCATATAACTATGTAGACTCATTCTACATACAGATACTGCAGAGATATGGAATTATCTTTTCTATGGTTTGGATTGGATTATTGACTTATACCATGTATCGTTGCTACAGAATTAAAGACTATCCGATGATGGTTTGCTTGACATTTATTGCGCTCCATTGTGTGGTTGATGCTTTGTCACTAAGTCTGTCTTACCATACATTCTGGTTAGCAGGGACCCTCGCCATTTCGCGGGGGGGGGTACGGCTCTCAGAACTAGAAAGAGTACTTGATTCATTAGCTAAGAAAAAGAGCAGATTTACTTTTAATGACTGCCTTCTGTACGCAGGAGGTGTGCTATGATGGGTGTATCTGCCAAAATAAAGATAAATGTTCAGAGGAAAATCACTATCACAAGTGAATCGCTTTATATTGTAGCTTACTGTATGTATGTTGTATCTTCAATTTTATCAACAACGCAGTTTAAGTATTTTGGATTAGGTGCGCTAATTATCACTTTATTAAAATATATTGCTGTATTTGTTGCTGCGGCTAGTGTAGCGATGAAGAGGTCATTGAGTAAAAATTGGATATGCGTCGTGGGCTTGATGACAGCGCTATGTGCAGCTGTCATGGTAACTAACGAAAGACTTTCACAGACAGTTATTCTTTTTCTTTTTATATTGTGTGGTGGGGTAATAATGACTTCTGACCGTGTCTTTAGAGCCTATTTAAAAGTAGCTTGCATTACGGTTATTTTTACTTTACTTCTTTATGCCGCAGGTATATACGAATACGATGTTTATTCTAGCGGAGGAAGAACCAGATTATACCTTGGGTTTACTTATACGACGTATCTGGCTAATTACTTCTTCCATTTCTTACTGGTGTACTATTCTTTAAAAAAGAAAGAAATCGGGGTTGTGGATACTTGCTTAGTTCTTGCCATGAATCAAGTTATATATATTTTGACTGATACCAATGCTGTGTATTATGAAGTATACTTATTCTTGATATTTCTATGGATTTTAAAGCTTTGGAAAAGACCTTTCAAAACAAAAATATTTAGTTTAGGCGCAATTGTTGCTATGCCGATAATGTGCATTCTGGCATTTTTCATGTCGGTAAGATATGACGCATCCAAGCCGATATGGGTTGCGTTAAACTCGTTATTGACACATCGTTTGTCGCTTGCTCATAATGCCATTGAGGAGTATGGTTTGTCCCTTTTTGGAAGTGATATTGTATGGGTTACGGGAAGATACGGCATAGAGCGAACAGAAGACTATTTTTATGTGGATAGCTCTTATATCAATATAGCATTGACCTTTGGCGTAATAGTTTTAATATTGGTTCTGATTGGATTTTGTGTTCTGTCACACAGGGCAGCCAAGGAACAAAAATATGTATTATGTATTTCACTGATATTACTGGCTGTCCATAGTTTTTCAGATCCACAGTTGTTAGACTTGAAGTATGATCCTTTCCTTTTGCTCTTGGTTTGGTGTTTTATAAGAAAAAACGATCCTATTCCGCTTCCTCAACAGGATAATATTGAAGAAAACAAAAGGAAATTACAAATTATTCTCAAAAGGAATACTTAAAAAGACTAACTATTAAAAGTCAAGCCCTAAATTGAAAAATATAGAGCTTTTCAGAGAAGATCTTTCAAAAGACATTTGTACCTTGAAAACCGCATGACAAATAGAGCATCTTTATAGATGCCCAAATAAGGAGTTTATAGATAGAAATCATCAAGCAGCTTTCTGATATGGTTGACCGGATTTCTCCAGAGCATATATGATCCTGACAAGCTTTTTGGCTGCGTGGGTAATGGCGACATTATAATGCTTGCCTTCCTTGCGTTTTTTGGCAAGGTAGGTTTCAAAGATTGGGTCCCAAAAGCAGACATACTTGGCGGCGTTTATAAGGGCATACCGAAGATACCTTGAACCACGTTTTTCCATATGCGAGTAAGAGGATTCAAGTTGCCCTGACTGGTAAGTGCTTGGCGAGATCCCAGCATAAGCAAGGATCTTGTCCGGGGAATCAAACCGTGAGAAATCGCCGATTTCAGCAATGATCATGGCACCCATCCGGTAACTGATGCCGGGAATGGAAAGAATCGGCGAGTTGATCTCATCCATGATACGTTTGATTTCGGATTCAATTTCGTCAATTTCGGTATCCAGTTCTTTGATGAGCTTGATGGTGTGCTTGAGCTCCAGCGATTTAGCAGGCATGAAAGAACCGATCGAGGCTCTGGCAGCCTCTCGGATCTCGACAGCCTTATCACGTCCATAGTGTCCTTTGGAGGATTCATACAGAAGGGTTTTCAGATGTGTGAGATGCGAGGCAGCTATCTGTCTGGCGGAAGGAAATTCGCTGAGCAGGGCATACACAGAGGCCATATGAAGCGCAGGAACGAGTTTTTCCAGTTCCGAGAACAGGATTGTAGCAAGTCTGGAAACTGACTGTTTGAGCTTCGCACGTTCTTTTATCTTGTCAAAACGGTAACGGGTTAATGACTTTAGCTCTTGGTTGTGGTATGATGTGTCTGAGTAGGACTTTAAGTTCACGTCAGACATAAGCATCATAGCAATGGTTCGGCATCGACCTTATCCGTTTTGGTCTTTCGCAGAGATAAGCTTTTGCGGTAAAGATTCGTGTGAAGAGGATTGATGACAAAGGTGGGCAGACCTTTATCAAGGAGATAACCGAGAATGTTATAGCTGCAATGTCCAGTAGCTTCAAGCCCTACTTTTAGTTTGGACATATCAGGGCAGACAGAGCGGATTTTCTGAAAAAGGCCATCAAAGCCTTCACGGTTGTTTGAGATGGTAAAGGCTTTAAATAAAACCACTCCTTCCGAGTTAATGATAAAGCAATCATGCTTATCCTTGGCAACATCAATTCCTACGTAAATCATGAACATTACTCCTTAAGTAATAGATTTGATACTGTTTAGGACCACAGGACTCTTTGCGATTGTAACCTCGTTCTAAATAAACCGTCATGCGGTATCTAACTGATCAACAACTGTACAAAGAGACTGTGGTTGGAGCCTTTCCGCAACCATTAAATGGTAGGAGTGATATAGATGTCCAAACCAAAATCCTTAAAACTGAACTTCATAATGAATGCCATCCTGACGATGTCTTCATTTGTTTTTCCGTTGATTACGTTTCCTTATGTATCTCGGATTTTGTTACCGGTGGGTACAGGGAAGGTTTCGTTTTCGACATCTCTTATATCTTACTTCTCTATGTTTGCACAGCTTGGAATACCGACATATGGGATTCGTGCTTGTGCCAAAGTGAGGGACAATCGAGAAGAGCTGACTAGAACGGCGCATGAGCTGCTAATCATCAATCTCGTGATGGATGCTATCTCCTATGCCGTGCTTATTTTGGCTCTATTGTTTGTACCGCGGCTTCAGGAAGATAGAACTCTTTATGTTGTTGTGAGCTTTACAATTATCCTGACGTCTATCGGGATGGAATGGCTTTACAAGGCATTGGAGCAGTACACATATATAACCATCCGCTCTATTATCTTTAAATTCATTGCGCTGGTCGCCATGTTCCTCTTAATTCATGAGCAAGAGGATTATGTAATTTATGGTGCGATCTCCATCTTTGCGGCATCTGCATCAAATGTGTTTAATTTTGTGAATGCCCATAAGTATATCGACATGAAGTCGGTCGGTAATTACAACTTCAAACGGCATTTTAAGGCCGTGGGTGTTTTCTTTGCTATGTCATGTGCCACGACTATCTACACTCACCTGGATACAGTAATGTTGGGCTTTATGACATCGGATGAGGATGTTGGTTATTATAATGCTGCCGTAAAAATAAAATCTATTCTTGTGAGCATTGTTACATCACTTGGTACGGTGCTTTTGCCGAGGGCTTCCTATTATGTTCAACAAGGGAAGATGGATGAGTTCCGCCGAATTACAAAGAAGGCTTTGAACTTTGTTTTTATCCTTGCATCACCGCTGATGATATATTTCATGCTTTATGCAAGGCAGGGCATCTATTTTCTTTCAGGTTCGGCATATGAGGGCTCGATCATCCCCATGCAAATCATCATGCCGACACTGCTCTTGATTGGTATTACTAATATTTTGGGCATCCAGATTCTT
>JAJQGF010000270.1 GCA_021200695.1 Lachnospiraceae bacterium | reverse complement strand
GCAGCAATAAACAACATATATTAAATTCTTATCTCCTGCCTACGATTCTATAGTAATCCTTCATATCGAGAACAAACTTCACATAGGAATCAGGTTCTCTCTGATTTTTGGTTGCCCAAGAGGACAACCGTCTCGACGTGCACCGTCTGCCCAAATTGATCCACACCTCTAACCTTTTTAATTTCATACCCGCCATCACAAAGTATTTTCAAGTCTCTTGCCAAGGTTGCCGAGTCACAACTCACATACACTATTCTTTCCGGTTTCATCTTAAGCATTGTATCCAGACATGCCTCATCACAGCCCTTTCTTGGCGGGTCTACAACTATTACATTCGGATGAAGCATACTTTGACAATCCGGCATTTTTTCGTAAAATTCCGGCAGCACCTCCTCAGCGCGTCCCACAAAAAACTCAACATTTTTTATATTATTTACCTCTGCATTACTTCTGGCATCTTCTATTGCCTGCGGAACTACTTCTATCCCATACACTCTCTTTGCTTTTGTTGATAAAAATAAAGAG
The DNA here is from genome assembly GCA_021200695.1 of Lachnospiraceae bacterium. Lineage (GTDB taxonomy): Bacteria > Bacillota > Clostridia > Lachnospirales > Lachnospiraceae > Acetatifactor. The sequence continues at coordinate 4,818 of JAJQGF010000270.1, read as the reverse complement.
ATTGTACCTATCCCACAGTATAAATCCCAAACGATTTCCTTTCCGGTCAATCCTGAATATGAAAGAGCAAGACTATATAGCTTTTCTGTTTGTACAGGATTTATCTGATAAAAAGACAATGGCGATATATTAAATGTCAATGCCTGTCCCGTCCGTGGATATTCCTTCTTAGACATGTCTCTGACATGAATGGTGTCCGAAATAGTATCTTTTCCCCAAATTGTATGTATTTCTTTTCCCATGATTACATTTGTCCGTTCATTATTTATGCTTACTGACACACTTGTCATGTTTTTTATTTTGCAAAGTGCCTTAATCAGCTTATCCTGACAGGGAAGAAATTCTAAGGGTTTAAGTCTTCTTTCTGCCTGGCCTCTTTCATAATTTCCGCTGTGACAGGCTTTATCTCCGGAATAATTTAAAACAAGACAAACCATAATCTCATGGCTGGTAAAACCGGTTCTTATTAGTACATGTCTTACAAGTCCTGTCCCCGCAGCCTCATTATATACGCTGACATTATTTTCTCTCATATAAAACAAAACCGCATTAAGTATTTCTTCATTTTCCTTAATCCCCAAAAGACAGCTTGTATTTGCAATTATGCTGTGCGTATGTCCTGCATAGAATCCGGTTATTATTTGTCCCTCTCTGTCAACTCCCACAGGATATTGCGCTTTATTGCGATAATGGTATGGATTATCCATTCCTATGATTGGTTCCATAAGTGAATCTATAAGGACTTCGTCAAATCCTCCAATCCTTATCAAATTGTTTTTTATCTTCTGCTGTTTAAATTCTAATTGCTTTTCATATGACATCGCCTGTATCTGGCATCCACCACACTGTCTGTGAAATTTGCATTTTGGCTCTACACGAAAAGAAGAAGGTGAAATCACCTTCTCTAATCTTGCATATGCATAATGCTTCTTACTTTTTATAATTTTTGCTTCTACCGTATCACCAATTATGGCATCCTTAATAAACAATGTGAAACCATCAACCTTACCGATACCCTCACCCTCATTACTTATATCTTCAATGGTAACCGTAACTAAATCATTCTTTTTGTATTCTATTTTTCTGTTCATGTATTACCCCATAGTTAAATTAATATATCCGCCACTTGTCCGGGAATTAACTAAATGATAAAATTCATTCAAATGTTCTTCGGTACTACAGTTATTATCTCTGGAAATATTTTCTGGAAGGAGTACCATTCCTCCATCATTTTTATAGACAGCCCTGCTGCAGCCGTTTTCTCTTAAAAGAACTAAAGCTGCTTTTTCAAGCCATTCACCTTCCAATGTGGTTTCCACTATTATAAGCTCATCCTTCTGTGTTCGGCAAAGTATTATATCATTTATATTTTCTGACGCCGTTCTGATTTTAAAAGCCTTTCCTCCGCAAAATGTGTTCTCTGAAAGAGCATACCCTACTGCCTGTCTGTCCCAGCAAAGATATCCGTTTCTATCAAAATGAATATCCCTGATTTCCTTATATTCATCTGCATCAATTTCTTCTAAATATATTTCACCGTCCTTTGACCCGGTATTATATATAGTAAGAAAATCCTTATCAAAAAAATCGACAAATCCGATACTACGGTAATATTTACAAAGCTCATCATCTGCTGGCTGCAGCACCAGAGGTTCACCATAAACCTCCGAAGCAAAGCTTATAATTTCCGCTGCATACCCATTGCCTCTATACTGCGGCAAGGTCGCAACTGCATATACATATCTGACGGCAATCCACTCTTTCTCATATTTCACGGCTGCCGGCATAAAGCTTGCCATGGACACAATTTTATTATCTCTGCGTATTACCATCATATTTTCTTCATCAAAACGTTCTTCAAGATAAAAGCTTATATAAGCATCCTCATCTCCAAAACATATTTTCCACAAATTCTTTATATCAACAAAATCATTTTTATCTGCAAATGTCACATGGCTTTCATTGGCCGTATATTTTTTTAGCAAAACATCAGGATAATATGAAAGCTTTGCCTTTCTTAATCCTATATCTCCTGTGTCCTCCTCGCGATTTATATATTTAAACTGCCTGCATTCATTTATAACAAACTGTTGATTTATCATGGGATACGCTCCCTGCATATTGGGATAGGCCTTTTCAAAATGTACTACCATAATATCATCATTTAAGGGCTCTCCTATGCAAAATGCAACTATATTTCCTGACCTTCTTATAAGACCTCCCACAAGCTGAAATTCAAAGTAATAATCAAATGCTTCATGTATCGCCTCTGTTTCCTCAGCAACACCTCTGTCCCATTTGTTCTCTCTGAAGCTTATCCATTCCCTGTGCATTCTTCGACATTCTTCAAGATTTTCAGGGGTAATTGGTTCGTAGCTCCAATCCTCAGCATCTTTAAAGCGCGCTATATGATTTCTTTTTCCGTGAAATTTCCTGCCCTTTAGCTCTGCAAGCTTCTCACTCAGATAAATATAATCAAAATCCGCTCTGTCAGATTTAATAAAAAACTCACCTGGAAACCATTCAATAAGCTTACTGCGATATTTTTCCGTAATGGGATACATTGAAAGAATACTCCCCGATTCCCGACACATTTCTTTTACAGCAGCAATAACGGCCTTCTTATCTCCTTTTCCAAATGGGAAGCTATACCTGTAGACGCCAGCCTTACAATATCTTATTATTCCGCAGCCTGCATACTGCGCTGCTTCCACTCTATATTGTTTTCTCCACACAAAATTGTTTACAAAAGTATATTCACATGCCTCCGGCTGCTCATCCATAAGCATCTGCGTCATCCACACCCTGTCATTGGCAGAAATCTCGGTAAATTTAATTTTATCTGTATACATATATCCTCCGGCTGCAGATTATTCTATTCTGCTTGCCTTTAGGTTTGACTCAAAAAGCCTATTATATCCAAGCCACCCGGAATTTTCAGAATTATTATCAAGAATTTCCTTAAAAGTCTCAAGCTTTGCATCTGTGTCATCCGCATAATATAGCGCTAATGCTTCTATTATTGCAGGAATTTTTGGTGAACCGTATTCGTATTTTCCATGATGTGACAATATGCAATGCTGTAATTGGGATAAAAGGGCATGTGGAAATCCTTCTATTTTTGCTGCGCGCTCACCAATCATCTGTGAACCAATAACAATATGTCCGATAAGCTGACCATCATCGGTATAGTTATTCTCCGGAAAAGAAGAAATTTCACTTGTTTTCCCTATATCATGACACATAGCCGCTGTCAGAAGCAAATCTCTCTTCAAAACGGGGTAAGCGGTACAGTAATAATCACACAGCTTGGTAACACTTAATGTATGCTCAAGCAGTCCTCCCACAAAACCATGATGCACCGTTTTTGCCGCAGAGGAGCTTTTAAATAATTTTGCAAAGGTTTCATCCTTTACGAAAAACAACTCCAAAAGCTGTCTCAAATAAGAATTTTCAATACTTTTTATCAGTTCAAGCAATTCTGCATACATAGTATCAATATTTTTTGAACTAATGGGAAGATAGTCCTCAGGATTATACTCTCCCTCTGCACATACCCTTATTCTCTTGACACTTACCTGAAGCGCCCCCTGAAAATTGGTAACATCACCATATACCTCTATGTAATCAAGCGTATCGTATTCCCCTATACCTGGATTATTAGGCTCCCACACCTTAGCGTCTATGGTTCCCGTTTTATCCTGAAGAATAACATTTTCATAAGGCTTACCGTTTTTTGTGACTGCAGACTGCTTGTGCTTGCATAAGTATATGTCAAATAATCTGTCTCCATCTTTTAAATCCCTGATATATTTCATCTTTATATCCATTCCTTTCGCATTTGCTCATGGCACAAAACCTTGTACACTAATTACTTAGTGCGACAGCCCCTTTTTGCGAAACAGCTCTCCTTATAACTATAACGTTTATATCAGCCAATAAAAAGCTGTAACCAATAATTTATACCATTTTCATTCTGATAATATCCCACACCTATTGAAGTGTATTTTTCACTAAGAATATTAGCCCGATGGCCGTCACTGTTCATCCATGCATTTACAACCTCCTCAGGGGAGCTCTGACCCATTGCAATATTCTCACCGGCTGTTCTGTAAGAAACATTCTGCTCACTAAGTGCAGTAAAACAGCTGCTTCCATCAGGACGAGTGTGTGAAAATAACTGTTCACACTCCTGTACACGTACCTGAGCGGCCGCCTGTACACTCGTATCTATTGAAAGCGGTGAAAGTCCTGTCTTCGCACGTTCCTCATTTACAAGCTCAACTACCTGCTCCTCATAAGAAAGTACAGTATCAGATGTGTCCTCATCATCTGTCCCGGCTTCGGACTTGTCTGTGTCCACGCTGTCGGATGTGTCCACCGCATTTTCCTGAAGAATTCCTGTGGTCTCATCAAAGCAGTATTCCACTCCGTCTATTGTCACATTTCCCTTTGCCATTGTCCCAAAGGTGTAGTCAAAGAAATAGGTTCCCTCATCATTAGTCTGCCAGCCCTTTATCATATGACCGTTCTCATCATAGCGCACCCACTTGCCGGTTCCGTCATCACACTCTGCCCATTCTCCGGCTTCGGATTCCTGATATACATCCTTGCTCACGGCCTTTGCTCCGCCCTGCACGTTGTCAAGCCAATACCATGCGTCGGAATCAGGGTCATAGATTTCCTTGCCGCGGTAGCTCTCACGCAGGCTGTAGCCCTCACGATAGTAATCCTCATACCAATACTCCTGCCCGTCCATTGTCGCCCAGCCGTACTCGGGCACCTCATGTCCTTCCGATTCAAGAATGCCTGTGGTTG
>JAJQGF010000081.1 GCA_021200695.1 Lachnospiraceae bacterium | reverse complement strand
GCACAAGTCCTACCGAAAGGTCTATAGCGCTCTCCTTTGACTCTCTTCCTCCGCAGAGCAGCATAGAACAACTTCCAACCCTTTCACACTATATATGTGATATATAACCGCTTCTGTCGGATATTACCGGACGCACTATATCGGCCTTCGGCAAAAGCTCTGTATCATACACTGCTCGCTCATCGCCGCCCTGGGCCCTCACAAATTCAGCCAGCTTTTTTAATGCGCTGCCATCGCTTATAACTCTCCTGAGCATTAATTTTGCATCATTGTCATTCGCCGCCACTCCTCCGGCTACCAGCATAAGAGAACCGAGCGTGAAACAAAGCTCCTCAAAATCCTCAGGCCCGTTACCCTTCAGCGTATCTATAGCCTCCTTAACCTCAAGCGCATTTCCTACGGCAAAGCCAAGAGGCTGGTCCATGTCCGATACCACCGCAGCAGTATATTTTCCCGCGTTCTTCCCTATTTTTACCATCTCACCGGCAAGCAAAAAGGCATCCTCCTCCGTCTTCATAAAGGCGCCGCTTCCGGTCTTTACATCCAGAACTATCGCATCAGCTCCCGCCGCAAGCTTTTTGCTCATTATAGAGCTTGCAATAAGAGACATATTATCGACTGTCGCCGTGACATCCCTGAGAGCATACAGCTTCTTGTCCGCCGGAGCAAGCTCCGCCGTCTGACCGATTATAGAGATACCTATATTATTTACATTTTCAATAAACCTGTCCGTTGAAAGAGCTGTTGAAAATCCGGGAAAGCTTTCAAGCTTGTCAATAGTTCCCCCTGTATGTCCCAGCCCCCTTCCGCTCATCTTTGCCACGGGAATCCCGCATGCAGCAACCATTGGCGCAAGGGCAAGGGAGGTCTTATCCCCGACTCCTCCGGTACTGTGCTTATCTACCTTTATACCCTTTATCATATCAAGATTAAGCATCTCCCCGCTTTTCGCCATTGCCATAGTAAGCGCAAAGGTTTCCCTTTCCGTCATCTTCTGAAAATAAACAGCCATCATCAGAGCTGCAGCCTGATAATCCCTGATATCTCCTGCCGTATAGCCGTCAACAAAGAATTTTATTTCCTCGTCCGAAAGCTCTCCTCCGTTTCTTTTTTTCATAATAATGTCATACATTCTCATAAGCTGCACCTCCATAATCAGCTTAAAGCAAGGCTTACCTCATTTTGTTATTCCTTCCGCTATACCACATGCTTTTTACAGATGTCATTCAGACAGCATTTACCACAATGCGGCTCCGTTCTTGCGGTGCACACTGCCCTTCCATGCTCGACAAGCCTGTGGCAGAAGCTGTTTCCCTCCACGGGCGGAATTATTTTCCAAAGCTCCTTTTCAACCTTCGCAGGCTCTTTAATGCCGTCAACAAGGCCTATGCGGTTAGTGAGCCTTATGCAATGAGTGTCCGTAACTATTGCCGGTTTTCCGAACACATCACCCATTACAAGATTTGCGCTCTTTCTTCCAACACCGGGTAATTTTAACAATGCATCAAAGTCATCAGGAACATTACCGCCAAAGTCATCCCTTAACATTCTCATGCAGGCGCAGATATCCCTTGCCTTGCTGTTACCCAGACCGCACGGATGTATTATTTTCTCCACCTCAGAGACGGATGCCTCTGCCAGAGAATTTATATCAGGATAAACCTCGAATAAATCCTTTACAACTATATTTACCCTCGCGTCAGTACATTGCGCAGCCAGACGCACACTTACAAGAAGCTTCCATGCCTCATCATAATCCAATGTACAGTCCGACTCCGGATATTCCTTCTTCAGACGGTCAATAACCTCAATAGCCAATTCAGCTTTTGTCATTTCAATCTCCGTTTTCATATGTCTTCGCCTATGTTCACAAGACCGGTAATTTGTTTATGCTCAGTCTGTTCTTATCCCGGTTATATCATCATAATATACAGAGCTGCCATCCGGAAGAGTCGTCCAGCCATGAGCCATAATTCCCGTTATAACGTCATAATAATACCAGCTTCCGTTTCTTTGGTATTCTCCGTGAACCATTTTCCCGGTGACATCATCAAAATAATACCAGTTTCCATCAATACAGCTCTCACCATGATGCATCTGTCCGTTGATTTCATCGTAATATACCCACTTGCCCTCCGAAGCATCGTCCACCGGAATATAGGCAAAGCCCTTCTTCATCTCTCCTGTTACGGTGTCAAACCAATACCAGCCGCCATAGCGGTAATCCTCGCCCTTTATCATCCATCCGTTGCTGTCATAGCGTACCCATTTTCCCGTAGAACGGTCAGTGCCTGTGGGAATATAGACATCTTTATCCGTTGCCATAGCGCCGTCCGCATCAAACCAATACCATGCATCCGTATCAGGGTCATACACTTCCTTGTCACATGCCATCACGCCATTGTCATACCAATAACTCTTCCCGTTTTCATAATACCATCCATTCCTTGCCGATACAGAATCGTCACTGTCGTCCGTCTGACTGTCTGCAGCAGTTTCCAGAAAGCTGAATATCTGCGAATTACCGCCATTGCCTGTCCACAGCTGTATATTTGTTCCGTCATCGCTCTGATTGTTATATACATCCAAATACAAACCACTTGACGCGGAAATAATTGAATACAGCCCATCTGACACCTCTTTAATATACCACTTTTGATTATCTCCATTGTTATATTCATACTGAATAACATTAGTTCCCTCAGTAGCTCCTCCGTCTTCAGCATCTAAATACTTACCTGAACAGAGCGCCATAATGGAGTATTTGCCGTCTCCCTCATAAATCACCTTGAACTTCTGCGAATTTTTATCATTTCGTGACCACAGCTGAATATTAGCGCAATTTTCCCCGCTGCCGCCGTTCACATCTGCTACCTTACCCTCCTGAAGAGCGGATTCTATTATATAAATGCCATTTTCTATCGTTTGCGTATATTCTGCGTCATCCGAATCATACCAGAAATCGCTGTCTACACGTCCGTCAATTCCTGAGACAACACCGCTGCTGCTATACTGCCAATACTCATATGAGCCCTGATAAGAGGTCTCCGTAGTATAATTTGCCAGCCACACCTTATACGGTATATCTCCTGCGTTAAGAGAGTTTTCCAGCATACTCTTATTTGCATACAGCATGGGTGTATAGCCGGCTTCCTCAATAACCTCACAAAAGGCATTTACGATACCGGTAGCCTGTTCGCTGCTCAGATTCGCATTATAGAGCCTGCCTATTCCTCCTGACACATACTCATAATCTATTACCACCGGCATGGTAATATCATAGCCTGCAATCTGCTCAAGTACAAATTCAGCCTCTTCCCTTGCCTCCGCCTCGGTAATTGCCTGAGAGAAAATATATACTCCAGTCTTAATTCCGGCAGACGCAGCGTTCTGGAGATTCTGACCGGCTCTTGTATCCTGAACCAATGCTCCGCTTGAGCCGTATCCTCTGTATCCTACCCGTATAAATGCGAATTCTATTCCATCATTTTTCACCGAGCTCCAATCAATATCTCCCTGATAATAAGATACATCTATACCGTTTCTGACCGTACAGCTGTCAAATCTGGAATTATGTACATACTCGTCTCCGCTAAGTCCAATGTCCGACGACAACAGCATAATTTCCTGCTCCTGTCCCACCAATTTAATAAATTCCGGGTCCTCAGGCAGAGTTTGGAAGCCGTTTATCTCCTGTTCATTTAACCAGGTTTCAAGCATGTCCGACTCCGTAAGCTCCGCAGCACTGACATGCGGCATCGCTGTTGCAGGGGATGTGAGTGCAGCTATTACAGAAACCAACAATGATAAGCATATTTTTGATTTGTACATTTTCATCAGATAATTCCTCTCCTGTATCTGTCGCTTAGCTTCTTCTTCCCCTCTCGTTTTTAAATTATAACATGCCTTTCTGCGATATGCAAACCACATGGCATGGAAGATTATTCTATTTTTGTATATAAAAGTTTTTTGAAAGCAGAAGCCAATTTGCCCTGAACCATCTCATTATCTGCCAATATCCGCAGCCTCCCAGGTCAAATTCCTTTATAAGCTCAAATTTCTGCTGAAGGCTTCTTACATCCTCAAACCATACCTCATGCTCAGTTTCTTCCATATCATAAAGAAAAAACGGGCTTGCAGATAAGGAATCAAAACGGATTGGAACACCCTGCTCTATGGCGATACGCACTGCCTGAATATTGCCTATTGTTACAGCTGCAGTCACACCTCGTTCAAACGGCAGCGGCCAATCATATCCATAATTGGGAATCCCAAGGTCTATTTTTTCTGTCGGAATTTCCGTAACTGCATATTCTACCACACGGCGAACCTGATTTACAGGCGCCACCGCCATCGGAGGACCATATGTATATCCCCATTCATATGTCATAAGCAGTACATGGTCTGCCGCCTCACCCAGCGCGCCGTAATCCTTTCCTTCATACAAAAGCCCCTTTTGTTCGGCGGAGGTCTTGGGTGCAAGCGCTACTGATGTATGATATCCGTTTTCTCTCATTCTTTCAGCAATCCGCCGCACAAATTCCGTAAATACATCTCTGTCCTCTGCCAGGATGTACTCAAAATCAATATCAACACCGGAATATCCCTTTATTCCCATAACATAAAGAAGCTCATTTATCAGCCTGTTTACTGCTGCTTCATTGTTTATGACCGTGTGAATAAGCTGATTGCTGAACTGTCCGTCAGCTCCGAAGGGAGTCAGTGTAAGAATTGCCTGTGTTCCATATTCATAAGCCAATGCCAGCATCCAATCATCCGGCAGCGCAGGAGCAAGCAAATATCCCTCCGTGGTAAACCCGTATGAAAAAATTGCAAGCTCTGACAGATACGGTAAGGTCTGCTGCAATACCCAACGGCTGATAAAAGGATACGCATATCCGACGCTTCTGATGCTGCGCCCTGCATTTCTTGTACCCAAATCAATAAAAAGAGACTGTCCTATGGCAAGCTCATACGGATAAATTAATTGATTATCCTCTATAATTTCCTTTACATCCACTGAAAAAATGCCGGCTATCGCGTCCACAGTATCCCCCGGCTTTACAACATAAATTTCAGCACCGCTTACCATATATTTTCTTCTCCTGCCGCAATCGTGAAAATGCAAAATTAAAAAGCATATATAAATAAATTATGCTGCAGGCTTTGGAAAAATGAATCTCTGAAAATTGTCAATACCTGCCTGTTTCACATAATTGCTCATGTTTATTTTTTTGACACAAAAGTGCGCATGGTTTACACTGCTGTTCCATGCGCACTTTTTTCTGTTATTTTGCTGTTATTTTGTTCTACTGCAATATTCCTGTGGTTTCGTCAAAATAATAT
>JAJQGF010000052.1 GCA_021200695.1 Lachnospiraceae bacterium | reverse complement strand
TAATAGAAATTTTGTTGTTATAGAGAAGGTTAGAGTGACTCCTAAAAAATTTCCCAGAAAAGCAGGTTTACCTTCAAAGGAACCTTTACATTAAAAACGAATGTTTCACGTGAAACATTCGTTTTTAAAATACAATCGGACACAAGATAATGTTTCACGTGAAACATTGTTACCCAAAATGTTGTGAGTAACCCGTGAAACATTAATATAAATAGTATGTGAAACATAAAAAACATAGAACAAAGCATTATTTTTAAAAATATGTTTACATAGGTGATTACCTAAAAATAAATTAACTTCAAATTTAAAGTAGATATATATTACATTTAATGTTATAATTTAAAAGCAACGAAAGAAAGGAAATGAAAATGAGTAGAATAATAGCAATAGCAAATCAGAAGGGTGGTGTAGGAAAAACTACTACCTCCATAAATTTATCGGCATCTCTTGCAGCAAAGGGTAAAAAGGTTTTGGTAATAGATACAGACCCTCAGGGCAATACGACAAGTGGATTTGGTATTAATAAAAACGAGCTCGAAAATACCATTTATGAATTAATACTTGGAGATTGTTCAATAAAAGATTGTATATTATCTGAAGTAATTGAAAATGTATCTGTGCTTCCATCTAATATAAATCTTGCTGCTGCGGAGATTGAGTTGATAGGTGTAGACAAGAAAGAATACATACTTAAAAATGAAGTCGATTACGTTAAAGATAATTATGATTTTATAATTATAGACTGTCCGCCTTCACTTAATATGCTTACAATAAATTCAATGACTACAGCAAACAGTGTAATGGTTCCAATACAATGCGAATATTATGCATTGGAGGGCTTAAGTCAATTAATTCATACAATTAATCTTGTGAAGGAAAGATTAAATCCCGATTTGGAAATGGATGGAGTAGTTTTTACCATGTATGATTCACGTACCAATCTTTCCATGCAGGTGGTTGAGAATGTAAAGCAAAATTTAAACCAATATGTTTATAAAACTTTGATTCCAAGAAATATAAGACTTGCTGAAGCACCAAGTTATGGCAAACCAATAAATTTATACGACACTAAATCCGCTGGTTCAGAGGCATATATGAATTTAGCAGAGGAAGTAATAAATAATACGAAAATGTAATTATTGAAATTGCAAACACCTGGTAAAAGATAAGGAGAAAAAATATGGCGTCAAGAGGAGCCTTGGGAAAAGGGATTGATTTACTGATTCCTGATGTAGTTGGTGAAGCAAAAACTAAAAAGGAGAAGGAACAGGATGTTTCACAGCAAAAGGGAGCTGAAACAATAGTAAAAATAACAAAAGTAGAACCAAACCGTGAACAGCCTCGTAAAAGCTTTGATGAGGATGCATTGCAGGAGCTTGCGGATTCAATTAAGCAATTTGGTTTATTACAGCCTATCCTGGTACAGGATAGAAAGGATTATTATGAAATAATTGCCGGAGAAAGAAGATGGAGAGCTGCCAAAATGGCAGGCCTTAAAGAGGTTCCTGTTATCATCCGCAATTATACCGAACAGGAGATTGTAGAAATATCGCTTATTGAAAATATTCAGAGGGAGGACCTTAATCCCATTGAAGAGGCACAGGCATATAAAAGGCTGCTCACAGAATTTAACCTGAAGCAGGATGAAGTTGCAGAAAGAGTATCAAAAAGCCGTGCTGCAGTTACCAATTCAATAAGGCTTCTTAAGCTCAGCGATGAAGTTCAGCAAATGGTTATCGACGAAATGATTAGCACCGGACATGCGCGTGCACTCCTTGCAGTTGAGGATAAGGATGAGCAATATAATCTTGCACAAAAGATTTTTGGTGAAAAGCTAAGCGTCCGCGATGTAGAAAAATTAGTAAAAAATCTTCATAAACCTGATAAGCCAAAAAAGCTTGATAATAAAGCTCTTCAAATAATATATCAGGATATTGAGGAAAAATTAAAGCAAAAGCTCAGTACAAAGGTTACAGTAGCATCAAAGGGAGATGGTTCGGGAAAAATAGAAATTGAATTCTATAATCATGATGATTTGGACAGGCTTTTGGATATAATCGGTAATAACAGTAATTAATATATAAATTTGAATTGTACTTTAGAAAAGAGAGGATTAAATTGAATATTACAAATGATTTACTAAATAATATCGGTATATATTTTACAAATATTGATATTGGTTATATTTTAATTGCAATGGCGGCAATAATTTTAATTATGTTTATTATAATTTTAATTATGCTTAATCAGATGAAAAAAATTAAAAGGCTTAAAAACAGGCTTGATAAATTTATGCTCGATGAAGAAGGAAAAAGTCTTGAAGAGGATTTAGGTAAAATATATAATGACAATAAATTCCTTAAGGAAAATGCCGAGCAGAACAAAAAAGATATTCGTGCGCTTTACAGAAATATGGAAAAGGCTTATCAGAAAATGGGACTTGTCAAATATGATGCCTTTAATCAAATGGGCGGACAGCTGAGCTTTAGTCTTGCGCTCCTTAATGAGAATAATGATGGATTTATTATTAATTCAGTTCACAGCACTGAAGGCTGTTATTCTTATACTAAGGAGATTAAGGCGGGGGAGTGTGCAATTTCTCTTGGTGATGAAGAAAAAGAAGCTCTTGAAATGGCAATGGGAATATAAATATATTTGAAATATGGAGGATAAAAATGATAGACATTAAATTTTTAAGAGAAAATCCGGATATAGTAAGGGAAAATATTAAAAAGAAATTTCAGGATGAAAAGCTTCCGCTTGTTGATGAGGTTATATCCCTTGACAGTGAGAGCAGAAAGGCAAAGCAGGAGGCTGACAATCTTCGCGCGGCAAGAAACAGAATTTCAAAAGAAATAGGCGCACTTATGGCACAGGGAAAGAAGGAGGAGGCCGAAGCTAAAAAGGCAGAGGTTGCGGCAAATGCAAAACGGCTTGAAGAGCTTGAGGAATCCGAGACTGAGCTGCAGAAAAAAATTACCAAAATTATGATGGTAATTCCAAATATAATTGATGAATCTGTACCTATAGGTAAAGATGACACGCAGAATGTAGAAATTAAAAAATACGGAGAGCCTGTGATTCCTGATTTTGAGGTTCCGTATCATGCAGATATTTTGGAGAGTATAAGCGGTCTTGATAAGGAAAGCGCAGGACGTACCAGCGGAAACGGATTTTATTATTTAATCGGTGATGCGGCGAGAATTCATTCGGCAATGATAAGCTATGCCAGAGATTTTATGATAGATAAGGGATTTACTTATTGTATACCTCCATTTATGATTAGAAGCAGTGTTGTAAACGGAGTAATGAGCTTTGCAGAAATGGAAGCAATGATGTATAAAATTGAGGGGGAGGATTTATATCTTATAGGAACCTCTGAACACTCAATGATTGGAAAATTTAAGGGACAGATGTTAAATGAAGAAAGCCTTCCTATAAGAATGACATCTTATTCTCCCTGCTTCCGCAAGGAGGTTGGTTCACATGGAATAGAGGAAAGAGGTGTATACAGAGTACATCAATTTGAAAAGCAGGAAATGGTTGTATTATGTAAACCAGAAGATTCTATGGATTGGTATAATAAAATGTGGTCATTTACAGTAGAATTTTTTAGAAATCTTGATATTCCCGTACGTACTCTTGAGTGCTGCAGCGGTGACCTTGCAGACCTTAAGGTTAAATCATGTGATGTGGAGGCATGGAGTCCCAGACAAAAAAAATATTTTGAGGTGGGCTCATGTTCAACTCTTGGAGATGCACAGGCAAGACGTCTTGGAATACGTACAAAGGGTGAGAACGGCACATATTTTGTGCATACTTTAAATAATACTGTACTTGCAAGTCCAAGAGGACTTATTGCTTTTCTTGAAAATAATGTAAATGAGGACTGCAGTATTGATATTCCCGTGGCTCTGCGTCCATACATGGGAGGTAAGGATAAAATCATACCTTTTAACAATGCAAAATAGTTATAGAAAATTGTAAATGAAAGAAGGTGAAATTTTTGCATAGATATCTGCGCGCCATAGGATTCAGTGAATTGGCTGACCGCAAGAAAATAAGAGAGCTTCTTACAGATTGTGTAAAGTTTGCAGATAAAAGAAGCTATACCATGAATAAGGATAATGTTATGTTGGGAGAATTTTGCAAAAATTTTGCCGAAAATATGGGGATAGCAGTCTGTGGAGAATTTGATGAGGAGGATAAATTTATTCTGGATTATTACTATCCATATCTTGCGGGAAGCGGAATAACAAGCTATGAAGATGTGTCTGTGGAAAGACATGCATCCAAGGATTCGTATGCCGGAATATGTGATGATATTAAAATTGGCATTTCAATGATTTTTTATCTCAGGAATATGATTCCATATGTTAAGGCACAGGCACTTAATAGGCTTCCTATACGAGGTACCTCTCTCACATTATCAGGTCTTTCCGTAAATGGGAGCATTATGCTTCCGATAATGAAGGATGAGGAGCAAAAACAGCGGGTACAGAGGGAAAGTGCTACAAGAAACAGCCTGCTTGCTGCCGCAAGGAAGGGCGATGAGGATGCAATTGAAACTTTAACTCTTGAAGATATGGATATGTATATGAATATATCCAGAAGAATACAAAAAGAGGATATATTTAGTCTCGTTGATACATATTTCATGCCTTATGGTGTTGAATGTGACCAATATTCAGTGCTTGGGGAAATTATTGACGTAAAAATGACTAATAATAATTTAACAGGCGAAAAAATATATATTCTTACAATTTGTTGCAATGAATTGACATTTGATGTTTGTATCAATATAATAGATTTGTTTGGGGAGCCCAAAGCCGGCAGACGCTTTAAGGGAGTAATCTGGCTTCAGGGTATGATAAATTTTCCCGAAGAAATTTAATTTATAAAATATTTTATATTGACATTAGCTTAATTTGCAAGTACAATCTTATAGGTTGAATTATTTGCTTATTAACAGACTTTTCATAATGTTGGTGCAGCATAGTGGATAGTGCAGCTGCCTCCTAAGCGCAGGGACAACATGAGGACTATAGAATCCTGAGAAAGTGAGTTTATAGTATGAACCTAGTCTGGAAAAGTAAAAGTTGCTAGTGGAACGCAATCTTGAATATTTTGTTTGCCATTACATCGGTCACCTCGTATTAGCTGTAGCTAAGAAAAGGGGTGGGTCGCTAATAAAAAAAGAAGCTGAGAAATCATCCGGACAGCTTTGAAAAACCGCGTAAATGCGGGAAAAAATTGAATATGTCTCCGTAGCTCAGCAGGATAGAGCGTTCGCCTCCTAAGCGAAAGGCCGGGTGTTCGAATCACCTCGGGGACGGCCAGAAAAGGTTGAAAACTCAAGGTTTTCAGCC
>JAJQGF010000261.1 GCA_021200695.1 Lachnospiraceae bacterium | reverse complement strand
ATCTAAAGGGAAGATTAAGTAGATATATAAAAATATTAGGAAAAAGAATTAGCTTGGATGAAGTAGAGAATATATTGAAAAACAATTTTGAAAATGATGAGATTGTATGCAGCGGAGCGGACAATCAATTGTTAGTCTGCTATGTCTCAAAAATAGAAAGAACAGAATCATTTGAAGAACAACTTGTTAGCTTTTTAAATACTTCACTTGACATTCCACAGAGATTTGTTGCTTGTAAATGCTTAGAGTGTATACCTAGAAATGAAACGGGGAAAATTTTGTATGCGAAGCTTGGAGAGATATAGAAGTGGAAAATAAAATATATGAATTATGCAGAAGGCTTTCTGGCAAAAATATTAGCATTGAGGATGAGCTGATTGAATCGAGAATTTTAGACTCATTTCGTATTATTGAGTTGATGAGTGAATTGGAGAATTTGTATCAAATAGAATTTACACAGGAGGAAATTACACAGCTTGAAAATTTTTCCACAGTAAAAAAAATAACAAGGACTGTTATGGAAAAAATGAAAATGATACAAAGTAAATACCTCATCACCGGCGCCACAGGTTACATAGGCTCAATGCTTGCCGGGCATTTAATGCAACAGAATAAGTATGTTGCCGCTATTGTCCGTGATGTGGACAAGGCAAGGCGCATGCTGCCGGAATTATCGGAGATTATCAGTGCTGATTTGACTGATAGGGAGGCGATGGAAAATATCAGCGGGGATTATGATTATATTATCCATTGTGCTTCCATGACAAAATCGGAGGACATGATAAACAGGCCGCTTGAGGTGACGGAGAGCATTGTAGACGCGACCCGGAATGTGTGTGAGCTTGCACTGCGAAGCCATGTAAAAAGCATGGTATATCTTTCTAGTATGGAAGTGTATGGAAGGATTGAAATGCCGGAGAACCGTAAATGCACCGAGGAGGACGCGCCGTTTGGAGTGGTTGATATCCACAGCGCAAGAAGCTGCTATCCTCTGGCAAAGCGCATGGCGGAAAATATATGCTGCTGTTATTGCCGGGAGTATGGGCTTCCCGTAAAGATTGCAAGACCTGCCCAGACCTTTGGAAAGGGTGTGCTTTCTTCTGAAAGCAGGATATTTGCGCAGCTTGCACGCTGTGCTGTGGAAAACAGGGATATTGTATTGCACACGGAGGGTAATTCTATGGGGAACTACTGTGATATAGAGGATTCCGTAGAGGGAATACTGACCGTGCTGCTTAAAGGCGGGGCTGGGGAAGCATATAACATTGTAAATGAGAGCTGCACTATGAGAATAAGACAGATGGCGGAGCTTGTATGTAAATTGGCGGGCGGGAAAATATCTGTGAAAACGGATATTCCGGAAAGCAACATTTACGGATATGCTGAGGATACTGAGCTTCGCCTGTCCTCGGAAAAGCTGCGGAAGCTGGGGTGGATACCGCGTGGAGGAATGGAGGACATGTACAGGGATATGATTGATGAAATGAGGCAGCAGGAAAGGATTTAATACGGTATGGAAACGGCTTCGATAGAATTTTTCAGGGATGAGGTACGCAGTGGATTTTATGTTCCGACGGCGATTAAGCAGGCATGGGGTGCGGAGCTTACCGTACTTGCGGAAATTGACAGAATATGTAAAAAGTATGGCATAGAATACCATGCGGAGTGGGGAAGCCTTCTGGGCGCGGTGCGCCACGGAGGTTTTATACCGTGGGACGACGACCTTGACATAGGAATGAAAAGGGCGGATTACATAAGGTTCAAGCAGGTTGCGGATAAGGAGCTTCCAAAAGAATTTGCCATACATGATTATGAGCGCAGGGAGGATTATTGGCTGTTCTGCTCAAAGGTTATAAATACATCCAGAGTATGCTTTGACGAGGAGCATCTTAAGAAAAATCATAATTTCCCATATATGGCGACAATCGATGTATTTGTGCTTGATTACCTGTACAGGGATGCGGAAAAGGAAAAGGAGCGTTGTGATGAGGTTTTATATCTCTTCACATTGGCAAAAGCCCTGGCTGAAAAGCGGATAACACCGGAGGCTGCTGCACCCATGCTTGCCGCTGTTGGGGAAAAATACGGAGATAAGCCTGATATAAGCAGTCCGGCAATAAAAATAGCAAAGGCTTTGTACTGTATTGCCGAAAAACAGATGATGCGGGTACCTGAAGAGGAATCGGACAGTATAGGGCAGATTTTCCCATGGATTATGAAGGGCGGTAAGGGATTGCCAAAGGAGATATATGACAGAACAGTCCGACTTCCCTTTGAATACACGGAGATTCCGGTGCCGGCTTCTTATGACAGGGTGCTTGAGGCAAGATATGGTGATTATTTTACCGTGCACAAAATCTGGAGCGGACACGGTTACCCGTATTTTGAACGACAGAAGCAGGCATTGTATGCGATAGACGGATTTGACATGCCGGAGTTTTGCTATGATGGAGCTCTGGACGCAGAAAGCCGGAGTGGAGAGCAGGCATCACATCAGGATGCCACGCTCAGGGAAACGTCGAAGGGATGCGCGGAGGGGCTTGAGAGTCTGGTGGAAAGTATATCCCATGCGCTCGGAGAGGGCAGAGCGGATGAAGCGCTTAATTTGCTGGCGGAATGTCAGCAGCTTGCAGCTGATTTCGGAACGCTGGTTGAGAAGGTCAAGGGCGAGGATAATCCATGCTCGGTAAAGGTTGTCGAGGCGCTGCAGGGATTATGCGATGCTGTATACAGCCTTTATCAGGAAGTATCCGGCGGCGGTGATGACAGGCAGACCCGGGGTATGCTTGAAATGGTAAAAAGCAGCGCTGCGGCGGTAGCTTTAGCGGTGCAGACACAGATTACCGCAAAGAAAATGTCCGTGTTTGTGACGCTTGGGGCGGAGGAATGGAAAGCGTTCCAGAATATATACAGACGCAGGCTCTCAGAGGGTGCGGATGTGTATGTACTGCCAATACCTGTATTGGAGAAGGACCCGCTTGGAAATGTAAGCTGTACGGTAGGGGATGCGACAAAGACATTACACATAAATGAGTATCCTCAATCAGTGCATCTCAGCGATTGGAGCTCGTTTAATATTGAGCTGCTGCATCCGGATGAAATATATATACAGAATCCATATGACGGGGAAAATCCATGTCTTACGGTACCCGACAGATATTATGCTCTTAATTTGAAAAAACATACCGAAAGGCTTGTCTTTGTCCCGCCCTTCAGTGTGGAGGAGTTTCAACGTGAGGACACAACAACCATTTACAATATGAAGCATTATGTAACAGCACCCGGAGTCATGTATGCTGATGAAATATTTGTTCAGTCCGAAAATATGAGAGAGCTCTACATAGAGAAGCTGACGGAATTTGCAGGTGAGGCTACGAAGGCGCTCTGGGAGAGGAAGCTTTCCGTAATGGTGAACAGTAAATCAGGAGAAGCCGTTAAAGGGAAGCGCAGCAGACTGTTGTTTGGTATAGGTCTTAATGAATTGACGGAGGAGAAGGATAAATTACCCGCCGCTTTAGAAAGCAGGCTGGAAGCCATAAAAGACAGAAGAGAGGATTTGCAGACGGATGTGTGTCTGTATCCACAGAATAAGGATGAGTGGGAGCGCACTGACAAAAGACTTATGAGTGAGCTTACGGCTTTACTTGGCAAATATGCTGATGAGGGTATCATAGGTATGTGTGAAGAAAAAATAACATCGAATATAACAGAAAAATATGATGCGTATTACGGCAGTCCGTCGCCGGCTGCACATTGGTTTAATTATGCCGGAAAGCCTGTAATGATAATGAAATTCTAAACTAATTATAAAATCTCTTTTTTATGACTTTGATAAGAAAACGAGAGATAACTAAAGAAAAAGAGAGCAAAAACGAGATAAATAGTTATAAATGGCTCTGAATACATTTGCAAACACTGACATATAAAATTAATATATGTGTTAGTAATTAGCACTCGAAACCAATGAGTGCTAACAAAAGAAGAGTCAAAGATATCATAATATAAGGAGGCAATCAATATGAAATTAGTACCATTAGGTGACAGAGTAGTATTAAAACAGCTTGTGGCAGAGGAGACCACCAAGTCCGGAATCGTTCTTCCGGGGCAGAATAAAGAGAAACCCCAGCAGGCAGAGGTTGTGGCAGTCGGACCCGGAGGCACTGTTGACGGCAAAGAGGTAAAAATGGAGGTAAAGACCGGCGATCAGGTAATTTATTCCAAATATGCCGGAACAGAAGTAAAGCTTGACGACGAAGAATTCATCATTGTTAAGCAGAGTGATATTTTGGCTGTCATTCAGTAATTGCAGGTAATATAAAAGAGATTGTGAAGGAGATAAAACATTATGGCAAAAGAGATTAAATATGGCGCAGAAGCGCGAGCAGCATTAGAGTCAGGTGTAAATCAGCTTGCTGATACCGTTAGAGTAACACTCGGACCCAAAGGAAGAAATGTAGTTCTCGACAAATCCTTTGGCGCACCTCTGATTACCAACGATGGTGTAACCATTGCAAAGGAGATTGAGCTTGAGGATGCATTTGAGAACATGGGTGCACAGCTTGTAAAGGAGGTTGCAACCAAGACTAATGATGTAGCCGGAGACGGAACCACAACCGCAACGGTGCTTGCACAGGCAATGGTAAATTCAGGTATGAAGAATCTTGCGGCAGGCGCTAATCCTATTATTCTCAGAAAGGGTATGAAGAAGGCTACAGACTGCGCAGTTGATGCGATTGCCGAGATGAGCCAGAAGGTAAACGGCAAGAATCATATTGCAAGAGTTGCCGCAATCTCCGCAGGAGATGAAGAGGTAGGCCAGCTCGTTGCAGATGCTATGGAGAAGGTTAGCGGAGACGGTGTCATTACCATTGAGGAGTCCAAGACAATGCAGACTGAGCTTGACCTCGTTGAGGGCATGCAGTTTGACAGAGGATATATTTCAGCATATATGGCAACGGATATGGATAAAATGGAGGCAACTCTTGAGAATCCTTATATCCTTATTACAGATAAAAAGATTTCAAATATTCAGGAGATTCTTCCTCTGCTTGAGCAGATTGTACAGTCAGGCGCAAAGCTTCTTATTATTGCCGAGGATGTTGAGGGTGAGGCTCTTACGACTCTGATTGTCAACAAGCTGCGCGGAACCTTTAATGTAGTTGCAGTAAAGGCACCCGGCTATGGTGACAGGAGAAAGGATATGCTTCAGGATATAGCAATCCTTACAGGCGGCACGGTAATCAGCTCGGAGCTTGGATATGAGCTTAAGGATACGACAATGGATATGCTTGGACATGCAAAGTCTGTCAAGGTTCAGAAGGAGAACACTGTTATCGTTGACGGCGAGGGCGAGAAGGATGCAATCCAGGCAAGAATTGCACAGATTAAGAATCAGATTGAGG
>JAJQGF010000070.1 GCA_021200695.1 Lachnospiraceae bacterium | reverse complement strand
GTTTTTCCATCCATGACGGAGGAGACAGAGAAGATAGAGGCGTACATACAAGAGCGTTTTGACGGAAAAATCTGCTGCGCGTATGGCTGTTCTCTGGGCGGTTCATTTGTGGGGCTGCTGGCGCAGAGAGGGCGAATACACGTCGACCACGGCATTCTCGGCAGTTCGGATTTAGACCAGAGCGGTTTCTTTGCGGCAAGCCTTAAGGCGCGTTTGATGGCTCCTATTCTTCAGGGAATGCTGTGCAAAGGTAAGCTTCCAAATTGGATGAACAGGCGGGTGGAAAAACGTCCACCGGAGGAACGGGTTTATTTGGATAAAATGCTGTCCATGTTTGGCATTGGAACAATTCGAATGGCATTTGTCAAACGGGAAAGCATTTACAACCAGTTTTACTCCGATCTCGTAACGCTGCTGGATGATAAAATTTGTGTTGATGGCACGGTCATACACTGCTTCTATGCCACGAAGATGGGAAAACAATACGAAGCACGTTATTGGCAGCACTTTTCCAATCCGGATATTAGACGCTATGATCTTCAACATGAAGAATTGCTCGTTTGCTATCCGCAGGAATGGGTAAGCGAGGTTGAGGGTTGCTGCGGCATAAATTTTTTGGGGTAATATTATAGCGCCAGCAGATATTCTTTAAAAGAATAACCAGAAATAGAAACTAAGTATTTGTGGTTTTTATTTCCGCGGTCTAAAATATAGAAAAAGAGGAAGGCGCTCAGTTATGCCGGAATCTTTTATCTCATATCCATACAGGACGGAAAAATTGGACTATCTGATTCATCAGCTCATTAAAAAGAAGGCATAAGAAGGAGGACGAAAACACTATGAATGAACAGCTTACTTTAACACAGGAATGGGATAAGACCTTCCCGAAAAGCGATAAGGTAAACCACAGAAAGGTAACCTTCCACAACCGATACGGTATCACTTTGGCTGCTGATTTCTATGAGCCTAAGGACGCAAGGGGGCAACTTCCTGCTATCGCCGTATGCGGTCCTTTTGGAGCCGTGAAGGAGCAGTCATCCGGTTTGTATGCGCAAAATATGGCGGAAAGAGGCTTTTTAACCATTGCCTTTGACCCGTCTTATACTGGCGAGAGCGGTGGTGAGCCCCGATATATGGCTTCTCCGGATATTAACACGGAGGATTTTATGGCGGCAGTGGATTTTCTGTCCGTTCAGGAAAATATTGATTCGGAAAAAATCGGTATTATTGGAATTTGCGGCTGGGGCGGCATGGCGCTGAATGCGGCGGCATTGGATACCCGCATCAAGGCAACGGTTGCAGCCACCATGTATGACATGACCCGTGTAAATGCCAACGGCTATTTTGACAGCGAAGACAGCGAGGAGGCAAGATATGAAAAACGCAGGGCTCTTTGCGCCCAGCGTATTACCGATTACAAAAACGGCAGCTATGCCCTGGGCGGCGGTGTGGCAGACCCATTGCCGGAGGATGCACCATTTTTTGTGAAGGATTATTATGACTACTATAAGACAGAGCGTGGTTATCATCCACGCAGCCTGAATTCCAACGGCGGCTGGAATGTGACGGGCTGCCAATCCTTCCTGAATATGCCGATTTTGCAGTATAGTCAGGAGATTCGCAGCGCTGTACTCATCATCCACGGTGAAAAAGCCCATTCCTGCTATTTCAGCAAGGATGCTTTTTCGAAGCTGGCCGGCGATAATAAGGAACTTATGCTTATTCCCGGCGTGGTTCATACAGATTTATATGACAGGCTGGATATTATTCCATTTGACAGGATGGAAGCCTTTTTCAGAAAATATCTGAAATAAAAAATTGGATTGCAGGACAAAATGCCTAAAGTATTTGCGGAAACTTGGGGATTTGATTATATGGACTTTTGAGCCTTGATATGGTAATATGAGATACTGTATTAAGGCTCTTTTTGACGAAAGCAAAAGTAAATGGAGAAAGCCTTAAGGTTTGGCGCATAAAATAAAGAGAAAGGCGGAAAGCCCCCAAAATCAAGGCTTTTCGGACAGGTATAAAGAAAAATGAAATTAGGCATTGTTGGACTTCCCAATGTTGGAAAAAGCACATTATTTAATTCTCTTACAAAGGCAGGTGCGGAATCGGCAAATTATCCCTTCTGCACTATTGACCCAAACATCGGCATAGTGGCCGTACCTGACGAGAGACTTAAGCTTCTTGGCGATATGTATAAGTCAAAAAAGGTTACACCCGCAGTAATAGAATTTGTAGATATTGCCGGACTTGTAAAGGGAGCGTCTAAGGGCGAAGGCCTGGGAAATCAGTTTCTGAGCAATATACGCGAGGTTGATGCCATAGTACATGTGGTCAGATGCTTTGAGGATTCTAATGTTGTGCATGTAGACGGAAGCGTAAACCCTTTGCGTGATATAGAGACTATTAATTTTGAACTGATTTTTGCTGACCTTGAGGTGCTTGAAAGAAGGCTTTCAAAGGTGGCGAAGGCGGCGAGAATGGACAAGACGCTTGCAAAGGAGGAAGCGCTTCTGAAGCGCATTAAGGAGCATCTTGAGGGAGGCAAAATGGCTAAAAGCCTTGAGATAACAGACGAGGACGAGCTTGCACTTATGAGGGAATACAATTTGCTCACATACAAGCCTGTTATTTATGCGGCAAATGTGTCCGAGGAGGATTTGGCAGACGACGCATCAGCTAATGACATGGTATCTGAGGTAAGGAGGTTTGCTGCCGGTGAAAACAGTGAGGTATTTGTAATCTGTGCGCAGATAGAGCAGGAGATATCCGAGCTGGAGGATGATGAAAAGGCATTGTTTCTTGATGAACTCGGGCTTAAGGAGTCCGGACTTGAGAAATTAATAAAGGCAAGCTACCATATACTTGGGCTTCACAGCTTCCTTACTGCGGGAGAGGATGAGACCCGCGCATGGACTGTAAGGATAGGAACAAAGGCGCCTCAGGCTGCGGGAAAGATACACACGGATTTTGAGAGAGGCTTCATAAAGGCAGAGGTGGTTAATTATAAAGACCTTCTTGAGCAGGGCTCTCTTTCGGCTGCAAGGGAAAAGGGACTTGTTGGAATTGAGGGAAAGGACTATGTTGTGAAGGACGGAGATGTCATCTTGTTTAGATTTAATGTATAGCATTAAGCTCATGGAGGATATGATTGATGAATTCAGGAGATATTGCATTTCCTAATCTTGGTATATATTTGGAAAATGTTCCGAAGACATTTACTATATTTGGATTTGAAATAGCATTTTATGGTTTAATAATAGGAATAGGCATTCTTGCCGGTATCTTTGTGGCCGCGCATCTGGCAAGGGCGACAGGACAGAACCCTGATATTATATGGGATTTTGCAGTATATGCGGTTATTTTCTCAGTAATAGGAGGGAGAATTTATTATGTTGTCTTTATGTGGGACATATATAAGGGCAATCTGCTTGAAATATTAAATTTAAGGCATGGTGGCATGGCGATATACGGTGCCGTAATAGGGGCATTTATAACTCTCTTTTTATATTGCAGGATTAAAAAGCTTAATCCGTTTATGCTGGGAGACCTGGGAGTGTGCGGTCTCATTCTGGGGCAGGCAATAGGGCGCTGGGGCAATTTTATGAACAGAGAGGTATTCGGAGAGTATACTGACAATCTCTTTGCAATGAGGCTTCCGATTGCGGCGGTAAGGGCATCGGATATTACGGATGCTCTTGCCTCCCATATTGGAGAGGGTGAAAATTTTATTCAGGTGCATCCGACATTTCTCTATGAAAGCGCATGGAATCTGCTGGTGTTTGCAGTTATGGTGCTGTATATAAAGCACAAAAGATTTGACGGAGAACTATGTCTTCTTTACTTTTTCGGATATGGAATCGGGCGCTTTGTGATAGAGGGAATAAGGACAGATACACTTTTCATACCAAACACTGAAATCCCGGTATCACAGCTGCTGTCTCTTGTAATGGTGGTTGCTGCTCTGGCGGCGGAGATTGTTATACGAAGCAGATTAAGGCGAAAGGAAGCGCCTCAGGAACAGCTCTCAGAAAAATAAAACACATATATAAGTATGAATATTTTGCGGTTATGGTGCAAAAAATGCCTTGCAGAGGTCTGCAGGGCATTTTTATTTGCTTTTATTTTTAAAATATTATTGATTACACTTGCCAAATGGGTTATTTTAGTATAAAATCTTATACAAAGTGGGATGAAGTGGTACATAAAACCCATAAAGTGGGATAAATTATTGGTTTTATTGTAGCATTGGCGTGGCAGCACTCACTTTTTGACAGGTGGTGATTGTTTGTTCGGATTAATGGGTGAATACAATCATACGATTGACACAAAAGGCAGGTTGAGCATTCCTTCAAAATTCAGAGGTATTCTGGGAAACGAATTTGTTATATCCAAGGGAATCGAAAGCTGTTTGTTTGTGTATACAAATGAAGCATGGGAGAAATTTGAACAAAAAATCACATCACTGCCCTTACTTGATAAAGAGGCAAGGCAGCTTTCCAGATTTTTTCTGGCAGGCGCGGCACAGATGGAATTGGACCCACATGGAAGAATACTTGTTCCGCCAAAGCTTAGAGAATATGCCGGACTTGAGAAGGATGTAACCCTTATAGGCATGGGCTCAAGAGTAGAAATATGGGATACCGCCAAATGGCTTGACAACAGCGCGGAGCTGGATATGGAGAAGGTTACAGGCGCGCTGCTTAGCAGAGATGAGATTATCTGACACAATAAAATACTATGGAATTTAATCATTATTCCGTGCTTTTGACGGAGACAATCAGAGAACTTAATATTCGTCCTGACGGACTATATATGGACGGAACGCTTGGCGGCGGCGGACATTCATTGGAAATATGCAGAAGACTTACAGGCGGGCATCTGTATGGAATAGACCAGGATGATGCGGCGATAGAAGCCGCAGGAGAGCGGCTTAGGGAGGTAAGTGATAAGGTGACTATCCTGCGCGGAAACTATTGTGGCGCGCGCCGCATGCTGGAGGAGCTGGGGGTGACTGAGCTGGATGGCATAATCCTCGACCTTGGAGTGTCGTCTTATCAGCTTGACACTGAGGAACGGGGCTTTTCATACAGGTTCGATGCTCCTTTGGACATGAGAATGGACAGAAGAAGCAGTCTCACCGCAAGGGATATAATAAACGGATATTCTGAGTCAGAGCTTTACAGAATAATCCGTGATTACGGTGAGGACAGATTTGCCAAAAATATAGCAAGACATATCGTGGCTGCGAGACAAAGGGCACCGATAGAGACAACCTTTGAGTTAAATGAAATTATTAAGGGGGCAATACCGGCAAAAATGAGGCAGGACGGGCATCCGTCAAAGCAGACCTTTCAGGCGCTCAGAATAGAGTGCAACAGTGAGCTGGAGGTGCTCAGGGCTTCGCTGGACGGCTTTATAGAC
>JAJQGF010000203.1 GCA_021200695.1 Lachnospiraceae bacterium | reverse complement strand
GAATACCGCAAAGGACGGCAAATCAGGTATAAAGCCCATGCTTGCAGGCCTAAGCATAACACTGCCTTTATCACTGATATGCACTTTTATACTATTTAAATTTTCAGGGTTTGCAGCAAATGAGCTTCTCGGAGACGCGCGCACTGCGCCAATGATACGCATTCTCTCCTTCTCTGTGCCCTTTGCTGCAATACACGCCTGTATAAACGGATATTTTTACGGCAGGAAAAGAGCCTCCGTGCCGGCAGGCACCCAACTGATTGAGCAGCTTACCAGAGTACTATGTGTCTATGCAGTTGTCGCAAAATATACTGCCTCCGGAATATCTCCGTCTATAAATGTGGCTGCAATCGGGCTTGCCGTAGGAGAATTCGTCTCAATGGCAGCGGCGGTATTGGCAATGTACATATTTTATTCCGGAGAGCTTAAAAAATTAAGCGCTCCCGATATCCACGCGGCCTCGCTCACGCGCGGCTACAGCTGCGGTCATCGTATTCTTAAGGAAAATAGCTTTGTCTATACCGAGCTTTTAGGCATGGCTATGCCGCTTACGGCAAACCGCATTGTTCTGAATCTTCTGCAAAGCATCGAATCTGTCTCAATACCACAGTCATTAAGGAGCTATGGCTATGACACCACAACTGCGCTGAGTGTATACGGTGTACTGACGGGAATGGCTATGCCCTTCATTTTTTTCCCTAATGCAATAACGAGCTCAATATCCGTGCTGCTGCTTCCCATGGTATCTGAAAATCAGGCCTACGGCGATATGAAGGCAATAAAAAAAGCAGCCTTCCGCACTGTGAAATACTGCTTTATACTTGGCTTCATATTTATGAGCTGCTTTTTCATATTCGGTGATTATGCGGGTATAATGGTATTTGACAGCCCGCTTGCCGGATATTTTATCCGTACTCTGGGCTTCCTGTGTCCCTTTTTGTACCTCGATTCCACGCTTTCAAGCATACTTCAGGGTCTTGGCATGGCAGGACGCATTTTTATAATGAATCTTCTGAGTCTTATCATAAGAATGGGATTTGTATTCCTCGCCGTGCCGGTGTTCGGAATAAAGGGATATCTCTGGGGAATGCTGGCAAGCCAGATAATACTATGTATAATGCTGCTTATTTGTCTGGAGCGCTACCTTAAGAAAAATACTTAGACTATCTGCCGCTTCTTACTATATCATTGTATGCCTTTGCAAAAAATATTCTTAATATACTTAATATAAGCATTATAATAACGGCAAAAAACAGTATATTGTACAGAGGAAGCTTAGTGCCCTCAAACCACTCCGCACCTGCACAGAATTTATTGCCGTAAAATAAAAATAACACTATCAAAAGACACGGAAAAAGCAGTATCATCCGCAGTCTCTCCGCAGCCTTTACTCTTTTCATTGCCTTTGCAAGCTGTTCCTCTCTGTTCATCATGACTCCTTGCCCTGCCTGTCAGTATCAGACCGCTTATGCGCTCTACTGAAGCATATTTTTAAGCTCGTCCATAAAGGTATTTACATCCTTGAATTCCCTGTATACTGACGCAAAACGCACATATGCAACAGCATCAAGCTCCTTGAGCTTATTCATTACAAGCTCACCGATAACACCGCTTGGCACCTCCCTGTCCGCCTTACTGAACACATCATTCTCAACCTCATCGACCAGCCTTGTAATCTGTTGTGCGCTAACGGGACGCTTGTGACATGCCCTGATAACACCTGCTTCAAGCTTTGAGCGGTTATAGGTCTCCCTGTTATTGTCCTTCTTTATAATTATAAGTGGGATTGTCTCAATCTTTTCATATGTGGTAAAGCGCTTTCCGCACTCATCACATATTCTCCTGCGCCTGATTGAATTATTAGCTTCCGCAAGTCTCGAATCAATAACACGCGTATTTTCATGGTTGCAAAAGGGACATCTCATACGGCACCTCATTCATATGCACATCGACTGTAAAATTTCTTTTATTATAAATGCTTTAAACATTTATGTCAACCAGAATAATGTCCGGACCTATCTGCCTTATATCCTTATACGGTATCACGAGACCCGGCTCACAGCGCAGGAAATTAAAAACCTTATTTCCTCCGGGAACTATTATTTTACATATGCAGCCTGAGCACTCGTCAAACTCTATATCGCTTACACAGCCCAGCTTTTTGCAGTCTCTTACGTTTATTACATCCTTACATTTAAGCTCTGAAAACAGCATCTGGGATATTCCTTTTTTTTGTTATTATTATTTTTAATATATGCCATTTTTTTCACGCTGTTACTCCGTATAATCGTTTTTTTTATGTACATACTATTTGCTAACAACGAAGAAGGCGAGGAAAGAAAAATGGCACTTGGGAAAGTAGAGATATGCGGAGTCAACACCTCAAAGCTTCCGCTTCTTAAGGCGGATGAAAAGGAGGAGCTTTTTAAGCAGATAGAGGCCGGAGATATGCAGGCAAGACAAAAGTATATTGAAGGAAATCTGCGTCTGGTACTCAGCGTCATTAAACGCTTTTCCTCGAGCAATGAAAATGTGGACGATTTGTTTCAAATCGGATGCATAGGACTTATAAAGGCCATTGATAATTTCGACTGTTCGTTAAATGTAAAATTTTCCACTTATGCGGTGCCAATGATAATAGGTGAGGTAAGGCGCTTTCTGCGTGATAACGGCGCTATCAGGGTATCACGCTCTCTTAAGGACACCGCATACAAGGCTATATATGCCCGCGACGAGCTGACCCGCAAGAATCTTAAGGAGCCCACTATTGAAGAAATTGCAAAGGAGGTGGGCATTTCCAAAGAGGATATAGTCTACGCAATGGATGCAATACAGAATCCCATGAGCCTGTACGAGCCAATATATACGGATGGCGGGGACACGCTCTATGTGATGGACCAGATAAGCGACAAAAAAAACAAGGAGGAGAAATGGGTAGAGCATATCTCCCTTAGCGACGCAATGAAAAAGCTGAATGAGCGCGAAAGTGAAATTATTTCACTGCGCTTCTTTGAGGGCAAGACCCAGACTGAGGTCGCAGAGAAGGTAGGCATTTCTCAGGCTCAGGTGTCACGCCTTGAAAAAAACGCCCTCCGCACCATGCGCACATACCTGACATCATGAGAAAAAACGTCGGCGAAGCGACTTTATCACGAATACGCAGCCATAAACGAACATGAAAAATATATAGCCTATAATCATTCCAAGGGTATTTGTAATTATATCATCTATCTGAAAAAAGCCTCTGCTTGTAATAAGCTGCATAAGCTCTATTGCAAGGCTGGTCATAAAGCCCGCAAATATACAGATATGAGGCTTCATAAAAGACTTAAACGCCCACGGTGCAATAAATCCAAAGGGAACAAACAAAAGAATATTTTCTACCACATACGCATTGTTCCTGTCATTTATCCCCCAGGTTGAAAAAAGCTTAAGGTCAAGCTTCTGACCACTTCCGCTCTCTCTTGAAAGAAAAGTGATGCAAAGTATTATAGCCGCATACATTACAAAGCATGTAACAGCGGCCGTGGAAAAGGCTTTCTTTCCCCCGCCCTTTCTTCTGTCATTCCACGCTCCAAGCAAAATTGCCGCAAATATTCCGACTATCAGCCCATAGGGAAGATATCGGAATACCGCAAACAAATCCCTCACTATATATATTAGCATAATTTATTCCTCGAGCTTAAACCGGACCTGCCTGCCCGCTTTTGCATATTATCAGACCATTTTATAGGTATCCCAGCATCTCCATGCCTGCTCCCACCTGTCCTTATCCTCAAAAAGCCTGTCATTCATCCATGCCACAGCGTCCACGACCCCGTCCTCGGAAAAATCAAACAGAGCCGCTGTTTTATCTGTGTCGGGAGTTTTGAAAAAGTTAAACGGCTCAGGCCATACGGTGCATTTGAGCTTTGTCTCATCCGCCTCCACCGTTTTCTCAAGCCTATATCTCATGCCGCTGTCACAGCCCGTAAATTCTGTTTTCTTCAAAAACTCCATCGATAATATATCTTCACGCCGTACCATAAAATCAGTCCCTCTAATCATTTATGTATTTATTATATGAATTAACACAGGCAAAGTCAAATATGAATGCTCATTTCTTTTTTAAGCCTGCGCATTATTTTTTTCTCAAGTCTTGATATATAGGATTGCGATATTCCAAGATAAGCAGCCACCTCCTTCTGCGTCATCTCCCGTCCGTCCGGTGTCCCCAAACCGAATCTGAGTCTGATTATGGTCTTTTCCCTGCCGGAGAGCTTGCTTACTGCATTCATAAGCAGCTTGCGTTCTACCTCGTCCTCTATATTTTTGTATATTATATCCTCCTCTGTTCCAAGTATATCCGAAAGCAGAAGCTCATTCCCATCCCAATCGACATTTAGCGGCTCATCGATTGACACCTCAAGTCTGGTCTTGTTATTTTTGCGCAGATACATAAGTATTTCATTTTCAATACATCTTGAAGCATAGGTGGCAAGCTTTATATTTTTATCAGGATTAAAGGTATTTATTGACTTTATAAGGCCTATTGTTCCTATTGATATTAAATCCTCCACTCCAACCCCGGTATTGTCAAACTTTCTGGCTATATATACAACAAGACGGAGATTATGCTCTATAAGTATATTTTTTGCCTCTCCATCCGTATCGGTGCCAAGACAGTTTATTACCCTGTTCTCCTGCTCTGACTCAAGCGGAGGCGGAAGTACATCGGTTCCTCCTATGTAATGTATATCACCCCTTCTGCGCACATCAGAATTTCCCATTCTCAAAATTCTCATCTGCACCCTTCCGGGAACTGCCACTCTTAGAATCATTATTATCCTCCATTCCGAAGCGTCATTAAACGCATATGATATCTTTAGTTTAATTAAATTTAAGCCCTGAAAATCTCCGGATTTATTATCAGTCCTATGCTCCTGCCGCCGTCGCCGAACACCTCGTCGGCGCCTACAGCCACACAGACATTTCCATAGCTCTTTTGTATCCCATTGCGTTCCACCTTAAGCTCATCGATAAAATATCCCTTAAGAAGCCCATGCGCCCTGCCTACACTGTGAAACGGCACGGCTCTGAAGGCTTCATCACCATCATAGAGCTCGTTAAACAGCTTTGTGTCCAATACAGAGACAGCCTTGCCGCTTATGGGCTCTACAAGACTGTTGCCGGAATCTATAAGAGCGCGGACTGTTATGCTTTTGCCGTTTCTTATAAGCACGGCACGGCATATATGCCCATGCCTTTTCCTCTCTATTCCGAAGGCTAATATACATGTCAGCATAATTCCCGACACAGCCGTTATAAGAGCATTGGCTTCAATTCCAAAGCGGCTTATAATATTATTTATAAAAAGTATTCCTCCTCCCAGAAGAAAGGTATATTTTACCAGCCCTCCCGCAACAGTAAAAAAAGCTCTCACAGATTTTACCC
>JAJQGF010000089.1:4769-5451 GCA_021200695.1 Lachnospiraceae bacterium | reverse complement strand
TGCCGTCATCAGGGCTGTACCCATCAGCCTTTTTAAAACATTCATGCTTCGCATTTATCCTTTCTCCTTCTCTCCACGGATTTTGCATCCGTTATTACGTTAACATTATAATACCCCCCCGAAAACTGTCAATATCTGCCGGCTTCAAGTTCCCTTAACCAGAGTTTTGTCCGAATTTATTTCAAAAATTTTATACATATTCTCTTTTCATTTTCACAAAATAGTATTAATATATTTTTATAAGGCTTACAAGCCGTATAAGAAAACGACAGCTTCAGAAAGGAGTAACACCATGTCAAAAGGTTTCGGTAAATTTTTACTCTTTACTGCCGCAATAGGTACCGCTGCTGCAGCAGCCTACTATTACATCCAGAAAAAGGAAAATGACAGCATTATCCTCCAGGATGAGGACTATGACGACTTCAGTGAGAAGGAGGACGAGTCTTCTTCGTCACGCAGCTATGTAGCGCTTCACCCCTCAGCCTCTCAAAAGCTTTCAGAGGCGGCAGAAGAGGTTAAATCCGCTGTTTCCTCAACGCTTAAGGATACCTTTACTCCTCTTGCCGAAAAAGCTGCAGAAATATCCAATAAGGCAGAAGAAAAGGCAGAAGAGACCGTCGAGGAATTCTTTGACGAGGAGGACGATGCAGACGCTGAGCCTCCGATAAATAAAGCTTCAGAT
>JAJQGF010000089.1:0-4759 GCA_021200695.1 Lachnospiraceae bacterium | reverse complement strand
GACGGACACGGAGCAGGCACAGGCACAGACACTTGCGCCAGCGTGTCTGTGCCTGTGCCTGCTCCGTGTCCGTCTGTCTGCGTATGGAGTACGCGGCATTTACAGCTTTATTTAAAGCCATGCCTTTTCAAGTCTTTTCATTCCCTCTGTTATATTGTCCCTGTCCAGCCCGCCAAAACCAAGAATTACAGTTGCCCCTCGTGAAGCAAAGCCGTAATGTCCAATCTCTGTATTCGATGGTATATCCACAAAGCTGTCAGAAAGTCCATACACCTTAACCTCCTCTTTTTCCGCCCTGTCAATAAGCTCCTTCTCCGTTATATTTCCCCTTGCGGTGAGCAACAGGTGCAGACCTGCATCCTCACCCGATACAATAAAGCTTTTTTCAAACGGCTCAAGACATTTAAGCATAATATCATGCTTCTCCTTATACAGCTTTCTCATCTTGTTCAGATGTCTCTCAAAATACCCGTTTCCGATAAATTCTTCAAGAATCCTCTGGTCAATTCGCGAGACCGTACACGAATAAAATCCGCACTCACTGCGATATTTTTTCAAAAGCGGCTCCGGCAGCACCATATATCCCACACGTATAGCCGGCGCAATAGCCTTTGAGAAGGTTCCCATATATATAACCCTTCCGTTTTTATCCGATGACTGCAATGAAGGAATAGGCTTTCCCCGATAGCGGAATTCACTGTCATAATCGTCCTCTATAATATACCTGTCAGGACTCTCGTTCGCCCATCTCAAAATTTCCGTTCTGCGCCCTATAGGCATTACCGTCCCCATCGGAAACTGATGCGAGGGCATGACATACGCACATGATGCCTCCGTCTGCGCAAGCTCCTGTACCTTCATACCGCTTCTGTCCATGCCAACAGTAATTATATTATAATCAAAGGAGCTGAATATTTTATATGCCCTCTTATAGGTCGGATTTTCCATTGCAATATTCACATGTGGACCAAGCAGCTTTTCCAGCAGCATCATAAGGTAATCGTTTCCTGCGCCTACAACAAGCTGCTCAGGCGTGCATTCAACACCTCTTGAGGAATGCAGATATCTGCTTATGGTCATGCGCAGACTGTAATCTCCCTGAGGCTCTCCCTGCGAAAAAAGCTCTGTATTTCCCTCATTCAGCGTATTCTTTGTAATGCGTTTCCACACGCTGAAGGGAAATACGGACATGTCCGTACCTCCCGGAGAAAAGTCAAGCTTAAATCTGCTGTGCATATAATCCGAAGCCTCATGCACATCATGCCCTATATCGCCCTCCATTCCGTCGGCGGAGCCGTCCGCATGACTCTCCTCCAGCCACAATATCTCATCCAGAGGGCACACGAAATAGCCGCGGCAGGCTCTCGCCTCAATATATCCCTCGCCCGAGAGCTGGTCATAGGCATATTCTATGGTACTCCTTGCCACCTGAAGATATTCCGCCAGAGAACGTGTGGAGGGAAGCCTCTCACCCGCCAGAAGCTTCCCTTCCCTTATTTCCTGTCTAATATACTCATATATCTGCTCGTACAGACATTTATCCGTGTCCGCATTGAGCTGTATGGTCATATCATGCATTTTCTTCCTCTTTTTTGTCTTCGTACATACTTTACGAGCGCCTGCACTCCGCGCTCCTATTTCTTCGCAGCGGCAATAATTTTCTCCTTCAAATCTCTTGCCTTGTCCTTAATATGGTTGCTGGTGGTGCGTGATGTCAGCAGCTCTGACACAAGACGCGCAGACATATCATACTTTTTAAAATGAAAATAAAGCTGTGCAAGGAGATAATCAACGGTATGCTCATCCATCCCGCATATAGGGGAGGCTTCAGTAGAGCGCGCCTCTGCGAAACCCTCCAGAGCATTCTGAAGATAGCTCTCCTCCTCCTGCTTTAATTCCTTAAGCTCTGCCTCCTTCTGTTCAGCATCGGACATGAGCTCCTCCTGATATCCCCTGAGCAGCCAGGCGCTCTTTAAGCATATATAGGCCTTCTCGCTTGTCTTAGCCTTTTTAACTACCGCATTTGCCAGACAGAGCTTATATCTCTCGACCGCCTCCCCATAGGTGTAGATATCTCCATCATACCTGTGAAGCTGCACATTTCTGCTTATGTTCTCCCTGATAAGCTTCGCCTGCCCCGAGCCTACTGAGGTAAAATATCTTCCAAGCGCCGCATATCCGCAGTTGGGACAAAGCCAGACATCATATTTAACCGGGTCAATCCCCTCATATCTCGGTCTAAGGTCAAAATCGGTTCCCATTATCTTTGCTTTTCCGGTTTTTACTATTTTAGTCGTGAATTTATTGTCACACACCGGACACTGCAGGTTCTTGTCATAGATAAGTTCCTTTTCATTTACAGTCAAAGCAACGGGTTTTTTGACCTCCTCCTGCTTTTCCTCCTGCTTCTCCCCCTTAGCAAACACATCCATTCCCTCTAGCTTCCCCAAGCCAAGATTGGAAAGTCCGGATAAAATTCCTGCCATTAATTAAATCTCCTTCTCTGAATAAATTATTTTAATATGTCCGCTTCTATTTTGGAAGTACATATGAGCTCTTAAGAGAGACTATACGGTTAAATACCGGAGCGCCCTCCTTTGAATCCTTATAGTCCACACAGAAAAATCCCTGTCTCACAAATTGGAAGCTCTCATATGCCTCTGCACATTTAAGCGCTGGTTCAAGAAGGCAGTCCTTAAGCACTGTCAGCGAATCAGGGTTAAGATTAAGGCTTCCGTCCTCATTATAGACTCCCTTTTCCTCATCGACAATATTTTCATAGAGTCTTACCTCAGCCCTGAAAGCGCCTGATGCCGGCACCCAATGAATGGTTCCCTTGACCTTTCTGACATTTGTGCCGCTTCCACACTTAGTCTCAGGGTCATATGTGCAGTGTACCTCTACAACCTCGCCGTTCTCATTCTTCACACAGCCGGTACACTTCACAAAATACGCATTCATAAGGCGAACCTCATTGCCGGGAAACAGGCGGAAATATTTCTTCGGAGGCTCCTCCATGAAGTCCTCCCTTTCAATATACAGCTCTCTTTCAAAGGGAATCTGACGGCTGCCTAATGCTTCATTTTCAAGATTATTAGGCGCCTCCAATAATTCACTCTGTCCCTCGGGATAGTTGTCAATAATGAGCTTGATTGGATTGAGAACCGCCATCATCCTTGGCCTCCTGGCTTTTAAATCCTCCCTTATACAATACTCAAGCATTGCATAATCCGCAGAGGACTGTGCCTTAGAAATACCGCACAGCTCAACAAACATTTTAATCGACTCCGGAGTAAAGCCTCTGCGGCGCAAAGCAGCAATCGAGACAAGTCTGGGGTCGTCCCATCCGTCCACAATTCCCTCCTCAACAAGCTTTTTTATATATCGCTTGCCTGTCACCACGTTAGTCAGGTAAAGCTTTGCAAATTCAATCTGTCTCGGCGGTTTTTCATACTCAAGCTCGTTTACTACCCAGTCATACAGGGGTCTGTGGTCCTCAAACTCAAGCGTACACAGAGAATGTGTTACTCCCTCTATAGCGTCCTCAATTGGATGTGCAAAATCATACATCGGATAAATGCACCATGCGTCGCCTGTATTGTGATGGGTCATATGAGCGACACGATAAATAACAGGGTCACGCATATTCATATTAGGAGATGCCATATCTATACGCGCGCGAAGAACCTTCTCTCCGTCAGCATATTTTCCTTCCTTCATCTCCTCAAAAAGCTTCAGATTTTCCTCAACTCCTCTTGCCGCGTAAGGGTCGTCCCTGCCCGGCTCTGTGAGCGTTCCTCTGTATTCCCTTATTTGATCCGCAGTCAAATCGGAGACATATGCCTTACCCTTTCTGATAAGCCTGACAGCCGCCTCATACATCTGCCCGAAATAATCAGAGGCAAAGAAAAGTCTGTCCTCCCAATCTGCGCCAAGCCATTTTACATCCTCCTTAATGGATTCAACAAACTCTGACCTCTCCTTAGTGGGGTTCGTGTCATCAAACCTGAGGTTGAACTTTCCTCCATACTGCTGCGCCATTCCATAATTTAAAAGTATGCTTTTGGCATGTCCTATATGAAGATATCCGTTGGGCTCAGGCGGAAAACGGGTATGAACCGTGTCATATACACCCTCCGCCAAATCCCTGTCGATAGCCTGCTCGATAAAATTTCTGCTCTCCCTTGTCTCTGCGGTTATGTTATTATTTTCTGTCTCACTCATAATTGTTTCCTCTTATCTGCCACATCTTATGCCCTGCGGATTAACCCGGACACCCTTGCTACCATATTAACACATAAATGCAGGTTGATAAACATTTTTTGCTTACTGCAATATTCCCGTATCATCTGCAAAGGTATAGACCTGTCCGTCTATGGTCACCGTCCCCTTTGCCATTGTTCCGTAGGTGTAGTCAAAGAAATATGTTCCATCATCATTGGTCTGCCAGCCCTTTATCATATGTCCGTTTTCGTCATAGCGCACCCACTTGCCTGTTCCGTCATCACACTCCGCCCATTCTCCGGCTTCGGATTCCTGATATACGTCCTTGCTCACGGCCTTTGCTCCGCCCTGTACGTTGTCAAGCCAATACCATGCGTCTGAGCCGGAGTCATAGATTTCCTTTCCGCGGTAGCTCTCACGCAGGCTGTAGCCCTCACGATAGTAATCCTCATACCAATATTCCTTTCCATCTATGGTCGCCCAGCCGTACTCAGGCACCTCATATCCTTCAGATTCAAGAATACCTGTGGTTGTG
>JAJQGF010000206.1 GCA_021200695.1 Lachnospiraceae bacterium | reverse complement strand
CTCGGCAGCAAGCGCAATACACAATGCAGCAATACGCGGCCGTATGCTCTTTTTCTGGATGGCAATCAGTATCAGTCCGATAGCTGCCGCTATAAGCACAATCCATGTATTCATCCTGAACAGCAGCGCCATTGCCGCTGCAAGCATGGAAATGAGCACATACCGCCGCCTAAGCTGCTTTTCATATTCGGATAATGCCCAGAATATAATCATGGAAAAGCATATTGCACCCAAATCACCATAATTATATGGAAGATACAGGATAAGCGGAATACAGAGCATCATAAGAGCACAGTAAATAATCCTGCATATTACCGTCGAAAAACTATTTTTAAGAAAAAAATATCCTGCAAGCATTGCGGCAAGGATATATACGATATGTATAAATGCGCCAACTCTGTAGCAGTTATCACCGCTTATCCGATAAAGCATCTCGTACATAAAAACCATTCCACGATTCTGCGGACACAGTCCGATAAGGCCTCCAGGCAAAAATACGGAATAATCACCCTGAGCCGCCAATTTTGCCGCAGTAATAATATTATTCTGGTCTCCGACAGGATAGTATGGGTGCTCCCACAAATAAACGCAGCCGACAACTGCAATCCACACACATGCTGCAGCAAGAAAAATCAATGCAGTCCGCTCCCCGTTTAATGAGGATGCATTGAAAAATCTGTTAAGTACAAAAAAGACCGCGCAAAGCAGAACAAATATTAAAATATGCGCTATTGTGGAATCATACATTATAAATATGGATTCGCTGTAATTTCTTGACGAATAAAAAGACCTTGTAACAGACTGATATGCAAGGAAAGCAGCTATTGCAACTGCAAAAAAAGCCATGACCTTAACCATGCACAACGAAATATATTGATTTTTCCCAAAAGCTCTTTTTTTATCCTTCTGTCTATTATTATTAACGCTCATTTAGAGTCCATTTCTCCAATTATTTAAAATTCTTAACAGCCTGATAATCAGTAAGTCACATAGTTTCTGTCGCTGACATATACGGCGAACAGTTCATTTTCAAATTCAAGCTCCATAATTTCCCCATCGGTAAACTGTTCAAGAAAGTCTTCCTTCTTCCCGATACGCACTACATATGCCGTTTTCATTTCCTCAGGCAGCGCGGGCGGATACCATTTCAGGGAAGTAATCCACCAATACATTTTAAGCTCGCTCATTGAGTATGAGCAGCCCATAGTGACAGCGCCGTCCCTTACAAGGGCAATTCGCCCGGCATCCCAGAATTCTGCGTAACCGTACTCAATTCCCTCCTCAAGCATGAAATCCGCCACCTCCTCATAGGCTGCAAGATTATCCGTGGTTGTGACAGCTTCATAATAAGTATATTTT
Organism: Lachnospiraceae bacterium; assembly: GCA_021200695.1. Classification (GTDB taxonomy): domain Bacteria; phylum Bacillota; class Clostridia; order Lachnospirales; family Lachnospiraceae; genus Acetatifactor. The sequence goes on along the minus strand of JAJQGF010000206.1, from coordinate 4,108 downwards.
ATATTGAGGAGTGCAAAGACGCAGACAGCCAGCATGATAACCCCTGAAAACCACGAGCCTTCTGCCGTAAGTCTGTCGATGAGCGCCGCAACAGTTATCGCTGCAGCAAACCATGCAAACATAAAGTAATTATGCGCCGGCTCTGCTGTCGTAAATACAATGATAAACACAGTTATCCCAAATGACATTGAAAGAATTGCTATAGTCTCCCTCTGTCTTGCAGCTGTGCCGCCGCTTTTTCTGTCAATTACAAATATATATACCAATGCGAATATCACAAGTGCAAGAAATGCCCATATAAGCATCTGCATAAGAGAGGTAAAATTACCCACACGGGCATTGCCCGATATACCGAAGCCTTCAAGGACAGCTGCCGGAACGGTTATGAAAAGCCTCTCCATTATCTCTTTTGAATCATTTAGGTACATCGTGTACTGAGCCTGTCCCTTTCTCAGCCCGCCGATAAGGCCTGAAAGAACAAGGCTTGCGACAAAGCATGTCGCTATATATCTTTTTTTTGGAAGAGCCCTCGAAAAAAATCCCGACTCAACAAATAAAGAAATTGCTTCAACTGCCGCCATCGGCAGTATCACCATCTGCAGGCATCTCTGCCCTCCCATGGATATTGCCGTTGAAAAAAGGAAAATACCTGCCCAGCAGAGAATTTCTTTTCTGCCGAACATACACCTTAACGAAGCGGTCTTATTAATATCTGTCGTAACGTGATACTTTACATGAAAATAGAAAACAATCGTCAAAAGCATAAGTATTGCATGAAGCGCATAATAATCCGCAAAAACAAATAAAAGCAGCGCCATAAACGGCACAAGCTGCCCGTCATTTCTAATGCCGTTAATCGGAAGCGCACATAGTATAAGCAGCGCTGTCGCTGACGCCACACGTGAGAAGCCGAGCTTTTTCATGGAAAAGTAAAATACGGCACAGAATACCGCGCCAATCAGCACACACGCAAGCCCCGCAGCCATTGTCATGCTTCCGGTCAGCCCGTAGAATACGGAAGCAACCGCAGGCATTCCAAATATATATCTCTCCGTACTGCCTATCCAGTCATCAGGAGTAAGCGTTTTTTCAGTCCATATTTCCCGGGCAAGAAGCGTCTCAGCAGCAATGTCGGAATCCACATGCTGCACGTATTTTGCCATATTAAGATATACAAATATAAAAAGATATACGGCAAGCATCACAAAAACTGCAGCCGTAAGGATTTTCCTCATCACACTCTGCATCGGTTTATTCCTCCGTCTCCGCACTCTCCTCAAGCAGACGCATTCCGGCAGTTCCGGTCACAGGCAGTGAAAACACAATGGATTTTGCCCTGGAATTCATTCCGGCCTCATCCATTATAGCCCTCATAACCGCATTTTTCTCCTCTTTCCTTGTAACAATATATATGATTTCCTTTTCAGCGGCAAGAGTTACACCAAGAAATTTCTCAGCGCCCTGCATTCCGGTTCCCTTCGCATGGATTACTGTTCCGCCTCCTGCATTGCACTTTCTGGCTGCATCCATTATCAATTCCGTATAACCCTGATTAGCAACAGCTACCAAAAGCTCATATTTCGTGTCCTTCAAGGTCGATTCCTCCACTATCTCAAATTCTTGGTTCTCAGTCAGAAACTCAAGCTGCTTCTTACCTCCGATGCTGCTTATGGGCACAATGAACGCAATGCCCGTGCCGGGTATATCAATGCGCATCTCCTTCTGAAGACCGCTCTTAATCTTTTTCCAGCTTTCTTTTGTCACAAATGAAAAAATAACCGATTTTTCAGTATTCTCCAAGCCGAAATAATCAAGCACCTCATTTCCGGCCGTACCATTTCCCAGCATAATAAAATTCACTTTAATCCCGTATTTTTCATAGAATTGTGCAAATTCCCTTGTACGGCTTCTGTCAATAATCGCAATCATCAGAAATAACTGATTCATATATGCTTCCTTCCTGTTGATTATAGCTCGATAATAGCATTTTCATCCAAAAGCTCAAAAGCCGCCTTAGCGGTAACAGCCGCAGTCTGCCCTGTCTGCTTTCTTCTCTCCTTAAATCCGGATATAACACCCATAAGCTGAATAGTAATCAGCGGTGTCATGGCAACCATTGACACAACGCCAAACGCATCCGTAACTACATTTCCTCCCACAGCCATACACGCACCCTGCGCAAGCGGAAGTAAAAATGCCGCAGTCATCGGTCCTGAAGCAACTCCGCCCGAGTCAAATGCTATAGCGGTATAAATCTTAGGTACAAAGAAGGATATCCCGAGAGCTATAGCATATCCCGGAATCAGGAAATACATAATTGAAATACCCGTAAGTACGCGCACCATTGCAATACCAAGCGACACTGCAACACCTATTGAAAGTCCGGCTCCCATTGCCCGTGCAGAAATTGCACCGTCCGTAATCTCCTCCACCTGCTTATTCAGCACATATACTGCCGGTTCCGCCTTGACAATAAAGAAGCCCATAACCATCGCAACAGGCACAAGTATCCACGGATGCCCTGACGAACCAAGCACACTGCCAAGATAATTTCCCGCAGGCATAAAGCCTACATTCACGCCGGTAAGGAACAGTACAAGCCCAATATAAGTATATAAAAGTCCTATGCATATTTTAAGAAGCTGACGCTTCTCAAGCCTTAAAACAAAAATCTGAAACAGAGCAAAAAACAGTATTATTGGCAACAGAGAGAGCGCCATTTCTTTTATATATGTTGGAAAACCGTCTCTGAACAGCTCCCATAGCTGTGTTGAATCCTCGATTTCAGGAATTGCCGACTGCTGATATGTACTATTCTCCGGGTGATAAATCAGACCGAGTATCATCACCGACAATATCGGACCAATCGAGCAAAGCGCAACCAGACCAAAGCTGTCGTCCGCAGCGTGTCGGTCATTACGAATTGAGGATACACCTACACCAAGCGCCATGATAAAAGGTACAGTCATAGGCCCCGTCGTAACACCGCCCGAATCAAAGGCAACACTCTGAAAATTTTCAGGGACAAAAAATGCAAGTATAAATACTATTATATAGAAAAACACCAGAAGTCCGGGAAGCGCAATTCCGAAGAGCATACGAAGCAGCGCAACCATCAGAAAAACTCCCACTCCGCATGCAACGGCAAGAATTAATGTCATATTAGGCACAGAAGGAACCTGCTCAGCAAGCACCTGCAAATCCGGCTCAGATATCGTAATTATAAATCCCAGCAAAAATGAAAGGGCTGTTATAACCCACAGCCTTCTGGAACGTGTCATACATGAGCCGACCTTCTCTCCCATGGGAGTCATAGAAAGCTCTGCGCCTAGCGTAAAAAACATCATACCCAGAATAAGAAGCACAGCGCCCATCAGAAAACACAAAAGAATACTTGGAGAAATCGGAGCCACGGTAAAACAAAGTACAAGCACAAGTAAAATTGTGGGCAATACCGCTACCAAAGCCTCCTTAAGTTTACTGTACAGACCCTCTGCCAATATTTTTTCAGGTCTCAAGCCATTCACCTCATGTCATATTTAAGGCACACAGACGGCCTTTTTAATAGAATACATCATAAGGTTTAAAAATACAAACAGTTTATACTTTTTTTAGGTTTCTTCATTTAAACGGCTCAGGCGTATAGCCTGATCCGCCGCAATGCAGGCATCGAGAATTTCACTAATATCTCCGTTCATTACCTTGTCAAGCTTATAAATAGTAAGTCCGATTCTGTGGTCGGTAACTCTTCCCTGCGGGAAATTATAGGTCCTGATTTTCTCAGAGCGGTCTCCTGTGCCAATCTGGCTTCTTCTGAGATCCGCCTCAGCATCATGCCGCTTCTGCTGCTCAATGTCATACAGCTTCGCCCTGAGCAGTGCAAAAGCCTTTGCCTTATTCTGTATCTGGCTTTTTTCCGTCTGACTGTATACAACTATTCCTGTAGGATAATGCGTCAGTCTGACTGCCGAATCGGTGGTGTTTACACACTGCCCACCGTTTCCTGAGGCTCTCATGACATCTATTCTTATATCCTTATCATCAATGACGATATCCACATCATCATCAACCTCCGGCATAACCGCGACGGTGCAGGTCGATGTATGGA
>JAJQGF010000168.1 GCA_021200695.1 Lachnospiraceae bacterium | reverse complement strand
CGCGCAAATCTGCAAAAATAATTCCTCCCTTGTTACGCTGCTTCGGAACCCAGCCCATAACCGTGACCGTTTCGCCCGTATTGGCTAAGGAAAGCTCTCCACAGCGGTGTGTTCTCTTAAGACCCTTCATTGATTCTGCCATTTAATAACCTCTCTTCCGCTCTATTATAATTACTGTTTCATCGGCTTCTTATAAAACTCTACAAAATCCTCATAGCCTTCCCCGATAAGCTGCTCCTTCTGGAACCTTTTATTTTTGTTCATGCGTGTCACAAGCACCTGTCTGCCTGCACTTCTCTCTGCCTGTGCCATAGCAAGGACATCGCAGAGCGTATCCGTGCTTACGCCCCTCTCCACAAGGTATGCGGTCTTTTTTGCCTCATTGGGCACCTTAAAGCCCCTTTCCATAAGCAGCATTATTATACGCTCAAAACCAATTGAGAAGCCACACGCGGGAACATCATTTCCGGTAAATCTCCCGACCATTGCATCATAGCGTCCGCCTCCTCCGCAGCTTCCGCCATACTCCGGCATCGCTATCTCGAAAATAGTGCCGGTATAATATGACATTCCGCGCACCAGAGTAGCATCAAACACTATATCAAACGCAGAAGACTTTGTGGTCCTGACACTTGCAATTATCTCCTGAAGATTCTGTTTTACCTCCGGCTCAAGATAATCTCCAAGAATAGCTGCAAGATATTCCACCCCGTCCTCTGCTGTCCCAAGTCCTCTGAACAGTTCAAGATACCTGCCGACACATTCCGCAGAAAAACCGTTCCCCATAAGCTCAGCCTCGACTCCGTCAATTCCAATCTTATCCATCTTATCAAGCGTAATAAACACGCTGTCATACTCTTCCTCAGGAAAACCGCTGTACGCAGCCATAGCCTTAAGTATGCGTCTTTCATTAATCCTAATCTCAAAATTCTTAAAGCCAAGTTTTCCAAGCGTTGTGGTTGTAGCAAGAATAAGCTCAATCTCCGCAAGATTAGAGGGCTCGCCGAAAATATCAATATCGCACTGCATAAATTGGCGATAGCGTCCTCTCTGCGGTCTTTCCGCCCTCCATACATTTCCCATCTGCAGAGCCTTAAAGGGGTTAGGCAGATTAGCCGCATTATTTGAATAAAAACGTACAAGCGGTACGGTAAGGTCATATCTGAGTCCGCTGTCAACCACCTCTTCCTCAGTTTCTGCCTCAGCCAGCTTAAGCTTCTCCCCTCTCTTTAAAATTTTAAATATAAGCTTTTCATTGTCCCCGCCCTGTCTGCTGCTCAGATTTGCAATATTTTCAACACAAGGGGTCTCAATAGAGGTAAATCCAAATTTCCCATAAGTGTCCTTGATTACGCCGATGACATAATCGCGTATTCTCATCTCATCGGGAAGAATATCCTTCATGCCGGTAACCGGCTTCTTATTAAGCGCCATAATAACCTCTCATTCTGAATTTTTCAAACAGTTTAACCTTATACATGATATATTTTTTCAATGCGGCTGTCAATATTTGCATATCAATTCCGCCCCGGCAAAAAGCTGCCGCTTACAAAAAAAATCCCACAGACCGTATGCCTTAAGCCACAGTCTGCAGGTATAAACCGACACATAGGTCAGCAAAGTACATATTTCTTCTCAAAATCCCCCTTAGGAAGTGGCTTATCATACAGATAACCCTGTATTTTATGGCATCCCAGAGAATCTATCAGAGCCTCCTCATCCTTAGTCTCAACACCCTCACAGATAATATCAAAGTCAATCTTTCTAAGCATTGAAATAACGCTTTCAACTATCTCAATACCCTTCTCACTCTTAAGCCCCTGCCTTGCGAAAGCACAATCGAGCTTTACAATATCCGCGGGCATTGAAGTCAGAAGCCCCAATGAAGAATAACCCGAGCCGAAGTCATCAACACTTATCTTAAAGCCATATTTTCTCAGCTCTATAATGCTTCCAATGACAAGATTCATATCCTCTATAAAGGTAGATTCGGTTACCTCTAATTCTATATTTTCGGTAGGAATGTCATATTTTTTTTGGAGAGCAATTATCTGCTTCGCAAGATTTTTGTTGTAAAAATCGACCCTTGACAAATTTATGGATACAGGAATATTAAGCTTTCCCTGCTCCTTCCACTCATGCATATGCTCAAAGGTTTTCTCCATCATAATGGCATCAAGCCTTACAAGCATTCCGTTCTTTTCAAGTACAGGGATAAATAAACCGGGCGAAATGTAATTGCCGTTTTCATCAACCAGCCTGCACAAAGCCTCGGCGCCTATTATCCTGTGTGAATGGCAGTCCATCTTTGGCTGAAAAAATACCCTGACACCATCATTTACACAGGCATTTTCAAATATCTTTACTATCTCCATCTGCCTTGAGAAATCCTTGTATTCCTCTTCATGGTAGATAGCACAGCTGTTTTCAAAATTACCCTTGACCTGCTTTTTTGCAAAATGCGCCTTATCCACAATGGTGCGCATATTAAAATTGCTGAAATCAAAGGTCTCTCTGTCAATAAAATACAGACCCGTATATACATGGAGATATACCTTCGGAAACATCCCTTCAAGCTTCTGCTCTATTTCAGCATTTTTCTCGGAGATTATCTTAATCTCCTCCTCCATGGTTCTGCTGCCAACATTGATAAGTCCCCTGAACTGGTCTCCAACCGTATGACATGCGAGCGCACAGCTCGGATTGTTGCAAAAAAATTCATTTGCGACAAAGACAATTACCTCATCGCCCTTATCCATTCCGTACATATCATTCAGATATCTGAAATTGCTTAAATCAACGGCAACTACTGCAAAATTGTCCGTACTGTTCAGAACAATGTCTCCGCCCTTCAATATGAACTCTTTTATACCATATAAACCCGTCAGCGAATCTTTGCCCAAGCCCCACACTCTCCTTGTATAAATTTATTAACCCAAAAATTTTTAAATACATTTTCTCTTTTGACCCACATCTATAACATATTATAACATATTTTTCCTCTAAATCAATCACAATACTTAGAGAATTAATAAAAAGACTGCCGCAATATATAGATTTATATACCTTGCAGCAGCCCTTATTTGGTTACTGTGATACCAGCATTAATAGTTTGGATCTGCAAAGCCTGCCAAGCTACTATCTGTTAATTAGTTTAATACTATTATATTTTTGTACATATAGTATAAATGCGCACAAAAAAAAACGGTATCACGTATGATACCGCATTTCTACTTGTATTAAGTGCAGGAAAAGGGACTTGAACCCTCATGATATTGCTATCACACGGACCTGAACCGTGCGCGTCTGCCAATTCCGCCATTCCTGCAAACAAACAATATTTTATATCCTTTTCCTGCAAAAGTCAATATAATTTTTTAGAAAACAACAGTACCTCAGTTATGAGTAAACGCTGTACAGACTTCCTGAGCTGTAGGTGCTGCTATATGTTCCGTCCGAAGTATAGGTAGATGCCTTTGAAAGAGCATAGTCAGCATTGTAATTAATGAGTGACGCCGATGCAGAAACACTGTAGCCGTATGAACCCGAACCGTTAAACAGGCTCTTCACATCAGATATATCAGCAGCCATAAACGTATCCTTGTCAATCGAAAGCGTATTGTCCGAGTTTATCGTTATGCCTATAGCCGAAAGCGCCTTTGAATAGCTTGAGGTCGTACTCTCCATATTGGATACGCGGTTTGCAATGGTTGTATTGTCTACAGAATCCGTCGCTTCTATAACCGAATTATAATCATTTACAAAGCTATTTACCGCACTGTATAACTCACTTGTAATCTCTGAGCTGCTAAACAATGAATCCGTTCCCGTCTCAAGAAGCTTATCAGCCGATTCCTTAAGACTGTCTGTAGAAGACTGAACCTCGGTATATGCCTCAATCTCATCAGTGGTAAGGCTTGAGGTGCTGCTTGAGGCGCTTGACGCTATAGACTTTACCTCATCGCTTGCATCATCACTATAATACGCCTTCATCAGCTTGGAATAGCTTCCGTTCTTAATGCTTGCATAATCAGTTAACAGACTGCTTAAGCTGGAGCTTAGGCTCGTGCTTGAACTAGAGCTTGTGCTGAGACTGGAAAACAAATAGGAATAATCATTTTTCGCCTGAATATTAATACTCATAAAATCAACCTCCCTGTAGGGTGTCCCTGCACCCGAAACAACGGCATCCGTGCCACAAACAAAAGTGTCTTCTCCTCCACCCTTTTATTCATAATCAATATAACACATTTTCCATGCCATTGTAAATATTTTCCGGCATTTTTTATATTTTTTTTATAAAATCGTCTTAAAATCCAAGCATTTTATATATACTGCCAATATCAAGGCTTTCACGCAGTATATCCGCCAGCTTATCGTACTGCTGCTCCCGGTATTCCTCAAGTGAAATTATCCTGTCGGGCTCATATTCAATGCCTGCCCTGTCGCACAGCATATGTACAAACGCGCCTCTGAAATCATCCTCATCAAATATACCGTGAAGATATGTGCCTATAATACCGTCACGGCAATAACCGTCCATCCTCTCATCAAGGATTGCAAAATCACGGCATCCGGTGTTTCCTTCGTCCGCCGGCACTGTTCTTCCCATATGAAGCTCATAACCGCTTACCCTTTTGCCGGATAAAGCGCTGAGGCCTCCTGTAAGCTCACAAATCCTTCCCTCAATACGGCATCTGTTTTTCTCATTTTCAAAATATGTCACAACGGGCAGAAGTCCCATTCCTCTCACACTTGAACCCGGCTCTCCCTCACAGCCCTCTTCATCAACAACAGACCTCCCCAGCATCTGATAGCCTCCGCATATACCCATTATAATGCTTCCCTTTTGGCTGCGCCTTAAAACTGCCGCCTCAAGTCCTGACTCCCTCAGCCACATGACATCCTTAATGGTATTTTTCGTGCCCGGAAGTATAATTGCATCCGGATTTCCAAGTCCCGATGCGCTGTCCACATATCTCACCGATATATTATTTTCGAGTGAAAGTGCCTGAAAATCAGTAAAATTGGAAATTCTCGGAAAGCGTATCACCGCAATGTCTATCTGTCCGGTGATATTTCTCACATTAAGCCCGCCCGCAAGAGAGTCCTCCTCCTCAATAGACACATCTGTAAACGGCACTACCCCTATAACAGTCTTTCCGCATCTGTCCCTGAGCATGTCAAGCCCCGGCTCAAGCACCCTGATGTCCCCCCTGAATTTGTTTATTATAAGTCCCTTTATTCTGCTGCGCTCATTCTCCTCAAGCAAAAGCAGTGTACCTGCAAGCTGTGCGAACACACCGCCCCTGTCTATATCTCCCACCAGAAGCACCGGCGAATCCACCATCTCGGCAAGCCCCATATTTACTATGTCATTTTCCCTCAGATTTATCTCGGCAGGGCTTCCAGCACCTTCAATCAATATTATGTCGCATTCTGAAGCAAGTGTATTGTATGCCTCCATTATTGCCGGTAT
>JAJQGF010000314.1 GCA_021200695.1 Lachnospiraceae bacterium | reverse complement strand
GCCATATATAAAGCATAAGCTTAAGGATAAAAGCCGTTATCAGACAGTTTATGCAAAATATGAGGGCTCCGCTGCAGCTCCGACTGCAGGACTTCATTTTACGGAGGAGCTTTTAAAGGCTATCGCGGACAAGGGAGTACATATAGCCTATGTAACCTTGCATGTGGGACTTGGAACATTCCGCCCCGTCAAGGAGGAGAGAGTGACGGAACATCACATGCATTCTGAATACTATCAGATTACAGAGGAGACTGCAGACATAATAAATCGTACCAAAGCTGAGGGCGGCAGGATAGTCTGTGTAGGCACTACGAGCTGCAGAACGGTTGAGAGCGCTGCCAATGAGCTTGGAGAAGTAATTGCCGGCTGCGGAAATACTGATATATTTATTTATCCCGGATATAAGTTCAAAGTGCTGGACGCGCTGATTACGAATTTTCATTTGCCTGAGTCTACACTTGTGATGCTTGTCTCCGCACTTGCCGGAAGAGAAAACGTGCTGGCAGCATATGACGAGGCGATTAAGGCGGAATACAGGTTTTTCAGCTTTGGTGACGCTATGCTGATTTTGTAACTTAATAAGAACACACAATTTTCACAATTTATACAATTTTTGAAAACATTTACATTATAAAATCTTCATATGGTCTTTTATATGGAGGTGTCTCAAGTGAAAATAAGATTCAAAAATTTTCTTAAAAGAATTGTTTCGTTTATAAAAGGGCATCCTAGGAAAGCTTTGCTGGTGGGCATAGCTGTCTTTGTGATTTTGGTATTATTGGCTGCGCTGCTGATATACAATATCGTAAAGAAATCCGAAGGAGGCTCTTTTTTTCCGCAGGAACAGCGTGGAATGGGCATAACCGTGACAGAGGACATGGTAATGGCTTCGGGTGTTATCAATGTCGGAACGGTTGAGGAAAACTTTGAGGTGGAGAATCTGAGCACTTCACTTGAAATAGAGGAAATATATGTGATGTCAGGTACAGAGCTGGCTCAGGGAGACAAGATACTTAAGGTAACTGACGAAAGCATTGAGGAGGCAAGGAAGGAGCTTGAGGAGGCCGAGGAGAAGCTTAACGATGCACTTGAGGAACTTGAGGAATATATGTCATATGTGCTTGATGAATCATACAGCTCGTATTTTAGTGTTGATGAATATCAGGAGCTTTATGATGAAAATCTTGAGCTGCTTGAGGAGCTTATGGAGGAGTGGGGCTATAGCTGGACACAGGTAGTCGGAGGCGGCAGCGGCGGCTCGTCAAAAACTTCTTCTACAGTCAGCGACGGAGACGCTGACAGCCAGAATGATTACAGTGACAGCAGCTACAGCACACTTTTATCGTCACTATACAAAATATTGGAGTCTAATCTCAATGACCTTGAGGATGCCGAAAGTGATTATAAGGACGCGCTTCTCAATGCAAAATATGAACTGCAGGCGCTGCAGCTTGAAATGCCGGGTCTTGAACAGGCTGTTACGGAGGCAAAGGAAAACATTGAGACTAAGCAGCTGGAGGCTAAGCTTACATATGAAACCTCGCTGAGCAATGCTGAGAGTGCTGAGAGTGATTATGAGACCGCAATAGAAAAGGCTGAGGCCGATTATGAAACATTAAAAGGCACCTGGGAGGACGCAGAGGAAAATCTTGAACTGTTTGAGAGCAGTCTTGGAGACGGATATTTTTACGCCTCTGAGTCAGGAACTGTTATAAGAACAATGGTCCGCTCAGGAGGAAGCCTTACGCCTGACAGTACGGTCATAATGTACAGCAATCCTTCTGAGATGACCGTCACGGTAACGGTAGACCAGGCTGATATTTCGAAGGTGGCTGTAGGAGATAACGCATATGTTGCTGCCACAACAGGAGAGAGCGCACAGGGCGTTGTAACCTCGATAAATCCAATATCATACTCTTCAAGCCGTGCAAATGTAACCTATGAGGTAACCGTGGTGCTGAACGAGGATACTGAAAGCCTTACGGCAAATCAGTCGGTGACGGTTATTCTTGGCTTAAGTGACGAGGAAATTTCCCAGCTTGAAGGCACACAGGGCAGAGAGCAAAATGATATGCAGGGAAATGACGGAATGGAAAATGGCGCAGACGGAAGCGGCATGATGGAAAACGGCGCAGTCATAGATGACCGGGGTGAAGCCCAGATGCCCACGGGAATGGATGAAAACTCGGATGATATGAGACAGCACGGAGAAATGGGTGAGCGTTCAGAAACTAATGGAGGTAATGAAAATTGATAATAAAAAGCTGGAAAAATCTTAGTAAAAAAAGAAAAAAGCTGATTATAATAATTGCTTCATTTACACTTCTGGTGATGGCTGCATGCTATACGGTTCTGATTGCGCCGCTGCTTGAACGTGAACAGTGGGTATACAAGGAAGCAACAGTAGAGAGAGGTACTCTTACCGTGGGAGTAACCGAGAGCGGTACGCTGGAATATGGAATAACAAATATTGAATATGATTTGGACCTTGATATCGACGACGATGATGATGACGACGATGATGAGGAGGAGATTTCCAAGTATCTTAAAATAGAGGAAATATATGTTGCCGCCGGTCAGAGGATTTCGGAGAATGATGCACTTATAAAATTCAGCGAGGACAGCGTGAGCGATGTCCGCAGATATCTGGAAAGCGCTGTGGTTGATGCAAAGTCTGATTATGCGCAGGCTGAGGCGGATTATAATCTGGCGGTGCTTCAGGCTCAGACGGATTATGATATTTCCCTCGTCACCGCTAAATATGCTGATTCCATTTATGACACCTCAAGCGCTGATATATCAAATCAGATAACTCTGCTTCAGGTACAGATAGAGCAGTGTAAGGCTAATATTTCAACCCTTGAGGAAAAGGTTGAGGAGGCGCAGGAGGACTATGATGATGTTCTGGAGGATTATCTTGCTGCAAAGGAGACAATAGATACATATTCGGTTGAAGATTCAAGCACAGTCAATTACATGGCATATCAAAATGAATATTTGACTAACCAGACTAAATATCAGAATGCACTCGATGCTCTTGAGCAGGCAGAGCAGAATGTAACTGACAATGCAGAAAAAATAACCTCTCTGGAGAAGCAGCTTGCGGAGCTTAGCTCAAAGGCAGCTATAGACCAGCTTGAAACCTCAAAGACATATACTGAAAACATTATAAGCGGTGATAATGCAGAAATTATATATAATGCGGAGGTGGAAAGCCAGAAGGAGACTCTGGAGGAGGAGAAGGAAACCCTCGATGCTGTTCAGGAGCAGCTGGATAAGTTTGAGGCCTTTGTCGGAGATGATGGCATCTTATATTCGGACGGCGCAGGCATTGTAACAGCGGTAAATTGTGAGGAGTCGGACAGTCTGACGGAAATGGCGACGCTGATATCATATGCGTCTCCTTCAGACATGACTATATCAGTGGATATTACTCAGGAGGATATAGTTGACATGTCGGTAGGTGATATAGTGGACATTACCTTCACCGCATATGAGGACGTTTCGTACGAGGGCATTATAGAGTCAATGGAAACCACGGCAACCGCAAGAACCTCCAATACAATCAGCTATACGGTTGTGATTTCCGTGCAGGGAGATACCGATGCACTGTACGGCGGTATGACGGCGGACATTGTATTTATAAAGCAAAAGCTTGAGGATGTGCTCTATGTATCAAGAAAGGCGATTGTTGAAGAGGATGGCAAGACCTATGTATATGTTGAAACCTCGTCAGGAGGGCGTGAGCTCAGGGAGGTAGAGACGGGAGAGACAAATGGTGTTGATATTGTTATAACATCCGGACTTGAAGAGGGAGACACAATTTATCTTGCAAGCCGTGTCAGCTCGGAGGATGATGTAACGTCTGAGGACAGCAGCACTACAGATACGGATTCCTCAGATACATCTTCGGACAGTGCTGTTCAGGAGGGCAGCCCCGGCGATGACATGGGCGGCAGAGGTATGGAAAACGGCGGAGGACGCTCTGGAGGAATGGGAAACAGCGGCGGTCCGATGGGTAACAGACAGTAAATGGAGGCATAACATGGCAAATATAATAGAAAAAATTAAAAGGTTTCCATTTAAAGTAAAATTGATTGCCGGAACAGGCGCGGCATGCCTGCTTCTGATTATAATAATTGTCGTGTCCGTTATCAGCGGCAGCGAGGAAGAGGTTGCATACAAGGAGACTCAGGTATATTATGGAAATCTCGTCTCGGGTGTAACTGAAAGCGGAAGTGTGGACATAGGCACGATAGAACAGACCTTTGACCTTGATATGAGCGCGCTTGAAAGGGCGTCGGTATCTTCAAGCTCATCAAGCTCAGGCTCGCAGAGCGGTATGGGAGGAATGGCAAGCTCGGCTCTTGATATGTTCAGCCAGATATTCAGTATGGCCGGAGGAAATGGTTCGTCAGGTCAGGGTGACGATTCAAGTCTTACTGTTTCAGGCGTATGCGTAACGGTAGGACAGCAGGTGGCTGTCGGGGATGCGCTGTATGAATTGGAGGAGGAGAGTGTATCTGAGCTCGAAGAGCAGCTACAGTCAAATGTGGAAAAGGCTAAGGCGGATTTAGATGCTGTGTACGCAGACCAGACTCTTTCACGGGAATCGGCAAACTATACATATGAAATAAGCCTGGAATACGGAAATTATGCACAGACGGAATATAATCAGACTATATCAGATCTTGAGGACGCGGTTGAAAGCGCCGAGGAAGCTCTTGAGAACGCAAAAACGCTGCTTGCAAATTATGAGGCACAGCTTGAGGATGCAAGTAATTCTTACGAGGATGCACTGCAGATTTTAAATAATTGTATTTACAGCAGGGATACTACAGATAAGGAAGATTCGCCCGGAGAATATGTATATTATTTTCAATTGGCGGAATCCGCACAGTCTACCGCCGATTCGTTGGAAAGCAAGGTTGACCAGCTGACAGACAGGGTTGAGCAGGCGCAGAGCAATGTAGACACTGCTGAGAAAAATTGCAATAAGGCAAAGAGAAATCTCGAGCAGGGTAAAATAAGTGCTCTGCAGACATTAAGACTAAAAACACTTGCCTATGAAACAGCTCAGGAAACATATGACATAACGATAGCGTATCTGGACGTTGAGGCCGAGGAACAGGAGGAGACCTATGCTGAGGCACAGGATATATGGGATGAGTTCAGCTCCTATATATCAGAAAATATTGTCCAGTCACAGTATAATGGAGTTGTAACAACTGTTGAGCTGTCGGAAGGGGATACGATATCCACCGGACAGATACTTATTACCCTGAATAATCAGGACGATGTAACTATAACGGTCACTGTTGATGAGGACGATATGACTGATATTACGATAGGCTCAATGGCAAATGTAGTATTCACAGCATATCCTGATGATGTTTTTTCAGCTGAGGTTACCGAAATATCAGATGCGGAGACGGATTCAAACAATAATGTGGTTTATGATGTTACAGCTACACTGTCAGGCGATGTTTCGGGA
>JAJQGF010000123.1 GCA_021200695.1 Lachnospiraceae bacterium | reverse complement strand
ACTCACCATCTTCACTAATCATTTTAATTTTAATATATTTGGGATACTTGTGCTGATGTAACATAACCCCGTATATCAAGTGATGTAAATCCGCCATGTCGGCCATTTTTCCCGCCTCGCCGACTGTAACGCTTGCAGGTTTATCACACATTACATGCTTTCCGGTTTCAAAAGCCCTGAAAGCCAATTCGGCATGGCTCTTATGAGGCGTGGCAATAAGTACGGCGTCAAAAACATCGGGCTCGGCATATAATGCATCTGTGTTTGGATAAATTTTTACTTTTTCGCCGGTTATGTTTACTAAAGCCTCCGCCCATTCATATAATTCCGGACGCCTTACCACCACTGCGGCAAGCAGCATATTGTCGACCATGCCGGAAGCAATCATTTCAGCATATTTCCTGCCCATGGCGCCAATTCCTATCAGTGCAATCCTAACCTTATATGACATAAATTTTCCTTTCCAAATATAATATTCCAAACGCATTCTAGCATAAAATCAGCAAAAAAACAATACAGCGCGTCTTACCGCAGATTTTTAAAAATAATACTTTTATTTAATAAAAATATAGTTTACAATAAAGTAGGTTAGAGAACACTAACTAAAAACCGGCCTAATGGCGGAATGGAGGATAAAATGGGAACTGCTATAATTTGCCTTATATTATTAATGATATGTATTTTTGCCATAAAGAGTTATATCAAAAAGCTTAGAAACGGCTGCTGCGGGGGAGAGTCGGATTCAGAGAAGAAGCTACAGCCTTTGGATGCCGACACCAGTCATTATAAATATAAGTACATAGTCGGGATTGACGGTATGAGCTGTCAGAATTGTGTAATACGTGTGGAAAATGCCTTTAATACTCAGGAGGGCTGTCTTGCAAAGGTTAATCTGCGCAAAAGGAATGCGGAGGTGCTTACAAAGGAAACAATGCAGAAGGCAGATTTTCGCCGAATAATTGCCAGAGCGGGATATGAAATGACAAACGTGTCGGAAGCAGAAACACTTTGAAATAATGTGATGGATGAGGTCGGACGTATTTATTTACAAATAAGCGTCATAATGCTATAATAACCGCATAAACGGCGGGCGGCGGGGAAGGCGGCCTACAGCCGATAATAAAGGAGAGAAAGCATGTTAGAGTTTCGTTATGACACACAGTTGTTGATAGAAGGTGAAAATCTTGACGAGGATGAAATTAACGATTATATCACAGAGCATTTTAAGGGGGACTGCCTCCTTGCCGTAGGAGATGATGAGCTTATAAAAATTCATTTCCATACCAACGAGCCCTGGAAGATTCTTGAGTATGGGGCTTCTATCGGGGAGATTTATGATATTGTAGTCGAGGATATGGATAGACAGGCAAGAGGTCTTCAGGGCTGACGGAATAGGCAATAAATAAAATAAGGCACCTTTGCACAGCGCCGACAGGAGCAGTGTGAAGGCCTTTTTTTAATAATTTTATAATTTTTTAATGATATTTCAGCTTTGTTTACGGGCATTACCAGGCAGGATGTGATATAATTAACGCAAAATCGCAGGTTTAGGGGTCGGTAATAAAGAGTGGAGGAATCGGGGTTTATGCTGTATGAAGTTTAAAACAAGGTTAAAGGTTACATTTGCATCTATAATTATTTTCCCCTTGTTTCTCAGTGTGTTTGTATTTTTGATGATTGAGATATATCTGATGAATTTGCAGAAGGGCTATAAGCTGCATGAATTAAGTTATGATATGATGTCGGAAAGCATGCAGGAGTTTATCAGCGCTACTGATGAGGCATATGAGGTGTTGGTAAAACAGAAGGCTGAGGATGAATCCAGATTTGAGGACATTGAATACTTATCTGATATTGAAAAAAACGTAGCCCGTTCTTCAACATATCTTATTGTGAGAAAAGGACAGGATATATACTATACAGGCAACGAAGATGCGGCGGAGGCAATTTTTGACAAGCTGCCGGATTACGGAGGAACTGTAACGGCAGAGGATGCCGGATATTATTATGACAATTTGGAGAAATATGTAAAACAGATTGATTTTACCTTTACAGATGGAAGCGAGGGCAGTATTTTTGTAATCACAAGAGTCAGCCCGCTTATTTCAAAGAAGCTCTTGATTTCTACATTGATTGCCATCACTTTGATATTGGTATTTACCAGCTCTGTGCTTACTCAATGGATACAAAAGAGTGTTTTTGAGCCCGTCAATGAGCTTAATGTGGCAATACAGCATATAAAGGAGGGCAATCTTGACTATGTGCTGCAGAATAATGAAAATGGAGAAATCGGCGAGCTTTACCGTAATTATGAGGATATGAGAATGCGCCTTAAGGAATCGACGGAGGAAAAGGTGCAGCAGGAAAATACCAATAAAGAGCTTATAAGCAATATATCGCATGACCTTAAAACACCTATTACAGCGATAAAGGGTTATGTTGAGGGTCTGATGGACGGTGTGGCAGATACTCCTGAGAAGATAGATAAGTATGTCCGTACCATTTATAATAAGGCAAATGATATGGATAAGCTTATAAATGAGCTGACGATGTATTCAGGAATTGACAATAATCGAATACCATATAATTTCCACCGGATTAATGTTGCCGACTATTTTGGCGACTGTATAGAGGAGGTGGGATTAGATTTAGAGTCCCGTAATATTAAACTAAATTACTCCAACATGACTCCCGAGGATACAGTGGTTATAGCGGACCCCGAGCAGATGAAGAAGGTCATAAACAATATTATTGGCAACAGTGTTAAATATATGGACAAAAAAAATGGAGTAATAGATATCCGCATTTTTGATATGCAGGAATCCATACAGGTAGAATTGGAGGATAATGGAAAAGGCATTGCACAGAAGGACCTGGGCAGAATATTTGAAAGATTTTATCGTACTGATACCTCACGTAATTCTGCACAGGGAGGAAGTGGAATTGGATTGGCGATTGTTAAGAAAATAATAGAAGACCATGGCGGATATATTTGGGCAACAAGCAAAGAGGGAGAGGGAACCTGTATACATTTTGTAATAAGAAAGTATATAGAACTGCAGGATAATGGCATCTGACAGTAAAATATAAAAAGCTCAGGAGAACCTGACGGATTGGAGGATATATGAGTAAAATTCTGATTGTGGAGGATGAAGGCGCTATTGCAGACCTTGAAAAGGATTATTTGGAGCTCAGCGATTTTGAGGTCGATATATGCAATACCGGCGACAAAGGACTGAAGGCGGCGCTGGAGGGAGATTATGATTTAGTGATACTTGACCTGATGCTGCCGGAGATGGACGGATTTGAGGTGTGTAAGCGAATACGTGAGGAAAAGAATATTCCTATTTTAATGGTTTCGGCGAAAAAGGACGATATAGATAAAATCAGAGGTCTGGGTCTGGGAGCCGATGACTATATGACAAAGCCCTTTAGTCCAAGTGAGCTGGTGGCCAGGGTAAAAGCACATATGGCAAGATATGCCCGATTGGTAGGAAGTAACCAGAAGCAGCAGAATGACATTGTTGAAATCCGAGGCATACGGATTGATAAGACTGCGCGCCGGGTATATGTTGAAGGAGTAGAGAAGGTATTTACAACTAAAGAGTTTGACCTGCTTACGTTTCTTGCGGAGAATCCAAACCATGTATATACCAAAGAGGAGCTTTTTAAGGAAATATGGGACATGGACTCAATTGGTGATATAGCTACCGTTACGGTTCATATTAAAAAAATACGCGAAAAAATAGAGGCGGATACCGCAAAGCCACAATATATTGAGACTATATGGGGTGTAGGATACCGTTTTAAGGTTTAAAATGTTTCTGTCAGGCTACTATCTATGTTAATTAATTGTTCGGTCTTACAGTGTTTTCCTGAAATTTACGCGCCGCCGGGGGTATATGTGCAGTAAAGACACTATGAAAAGCGCCGGTGCTTAGCGAGGTACTTTCGAGCTTAGCATCCGCTGCGATTTTCACGTAGCGAAAGCGTGTCTTTACTGCACATATACCCCCGGCGGCGCGAAGCTTACCGGAGTAAAAGCTGTAAAGGCTGAACTGTCACGTTAATGCGCTAAATGATAAAAGCAAAAGTAAAAAACAATTTTTTATATTGACAAATAACAGATTATCGTGTATTTTGGGATTATCAGGAGTATTGTTTCAGAGGTACAGTCGTACATTCAGGCATTTCGCCACTTTACTCAGCAGAACAAAACAGTGGCGGATACCCGTTCCCGCGGCACCGCCATACAAAGGGAGGAGCCCATGGGAAAAGAGAATAATGTAATGAACAGCTATCTCAGGGAACCGTCAAGGTTTGCAGACCTGTTCAACGGGGTATGCTTTAACGGCGTACAGGTAATCAGCCCGGACGGACTGACGGACGCATCGGAAAAATACGAAGCGTATACGGAAGGAAACAGTCAGGACGGCGGACGCACACAGAGGCAGGAAAGAATAAGGGATATCAAAAAGAAATATGACAATGGGATAATTCTGAGAATACTTGCAGTCGAGAACCAGAATTATGTTGATTACACTGCGGGTGTGAGAAACCTGCAGTATGATGCGTTTGAATACGCGGAGCAGGTAGGCAGGCTTAAAGCCCGGCACCGTGAAAAAGGGGATATTTCAACAGCGGACGAGAGACTCAGCGGGATTGCGAAGACGGACAGGCTGCACCCCGCGTATACCATATGGCTCTACCACGGCGAGAAGGAATGGGATGGGCCGAGGGCGTTAAGGGATATGATGGACTTCGGGGCAAGAGCGGACGAAATGAGTGAGCTGTTTAACGACTACGGAATGAATCTTGTATGCCTGAATGAGATAAAGGACTATGGAGTGTTCCGGACTGAGATAGGGCAGCTTTTTGAAGTAATGAAATACAGAAGCGACAAAAAAGGACTTGAGACACTGCTTAAGGATAACGAAAGATACAGACATCTGGAGGCGGACACGGTAGAGGCGGTATCGGTGATGCTGCACAGACCGGGGATATGGAGACATCGGGAAAGGTATATGAGCATGGGAGAGGAAGAAAGGGAGGAATATGATGTGTGCCAGGCATTACAGGAAATATGCGATGAGAAGTACAATGACGGAATGCAGCAGGGGATAGAGCAGGGAATGAGACAGGGAATAGAGCAGGGAATAAAGGCATTGATTCTGACATGTAAAAAATTTAACCAGACCAGGGAAGCAACTGAGCAGCAGTTAAGGCTTATGTATGAATTCAAATCCGAAGAAGAGGTATCAGAGAAAATAAATTTATATTGGTAGAATCTGTTAATGTCAAAAATTAATATCAGGTAATTGATGAATAGCCATTACTGAAAGACTTATTTCACAAATGTTACATATAAAATATAGGAATAATTTACAAAAACGGCGAACAAAAATTATTAACAACCAACAAAATTTACAATAGACGAAGCTTCACTCTTGAAAATTGACAGATAAAAGTATAGTATAAGATTATCTATCGGAATACGG
>JAJQGF010000311.1 GCA_021200695.1 Lachnospiraceae bacterium | reverse complement strand
AGGTATATCCGCTTTTAGTGGGCTCCTTAAAATTCATCTGCGCATCGCCGCCCGCGTCCACATATTCGGTAGCATATACGACATTACATTCGGTCATATCATTATCATAATCCATATATGTAACCAGATATTGACCGTAGCCCTCAGGCGGAGTGCTGTATACAGCAGTAACGACAGTATCAGAATATATTTCCGAATAGTCCGTATCCCAGCAGTCAAAAACATATCCCGTCTTACCGGCAGGAGTAGGCGCTGTCGCCGACTCTCCTCTCGCAACTGTCTGTGTGTCAACCGTAACATTCTGTCCGAGCGTCTCATCCCAATCGCGGAAGGTTACCGTGTAATAATATGTAGGAACAACAGTTTCAACAGTAAAATCATACATTACCGCATACTGATAAAGATAACTGTCCTCCGGTGCATATATCGTCACCTTTTCATTATATTGGGTATCTGTATTGCTTGTAAGCTTTGTGGAATCACCGGCATAATCAACATAAATTCCATCGGTGCCCCTCGAAGCAATCAGATTAACATTTTGTTCACCGCTTATCTCCTTTACGACACTTCCCCTGAACGCATCATTCTGAATCTGGACTGTTGATGCTGTTGACGCAGAAGGAAGGTCAACAAATGTCAGTGAGTGAGTATCCGCAAATGCCCTCTCTGATATGCTTGTTATTGCGGTATCCGACAAATCAATATAAGATACGTTAGTACCCTGAAATGCCTCCTTCTTCATTGCGGTCACAGTTGTAATATCATCATTGCCTGATGTAACCCTGCTTGTGCGTCCCTCAAGGAGTTCTATAATCTTTGTCTTGACACCATCCGTCGTAGTTGCGTAAATAATCGAGTTGTCACAGATAAAGCCTGTGTTATCTTGAAAATCAACACTCGAAAGAGACGAACAGCCGGCAAAAGGCCGTATGCCAATATCCGTAATGCTTCCGGAGAGAGAAACATTCGTAAGTGATTCACAGTCACGAAACGCATGGTCTCCAATAGTTGTAGTTCCTCCGCCGATATAAAACGTCACAAGCCCCGTATTATCCGTGAATGCGCCCTCGGCAATCGATTCCGTGTCGCCATATATATAAAAGGCGGAAAGGTTCGGGCAACCGGCAAAATCACTTGTCTCGGGGTCTACTACAGGGAATCCGTCATCATCCACATCATCCGTATATCCTGCTTCAATAGCAGTAAGTCCATAACAGTATACAGGGAACTCCGTTGCATCTCCGGCATCATTGGTTTTATTGTAAAACAGACCGTCCTCGATTGCATCAACCCCGGCAGGAATCGTAAGACTCTTTGCAGCATTTATAAAGGTTTCCTGGTCCTCCGTCAGGCTCACTCCTGAGTTATTCATATTTGCTATGGCATATGCAGCTGCCGTCTTTTCCTCGTCGGACAGATATTCTTTATCTGCATAGTCACTCAAATCCGACTGAGTAGGAAAATCTACAAGCTCGCTATAACCTGTGGCGGTGCTTGAATCATAATTATATTTTACGGTAAGGCATGTAGGCCATCCACTGAGATATTCAATAAAGCTCAGTGCCTGAGAGCCTGTGCTGTATCGTCCCGAATAGCTCATTGCATAGTTATATGCCGTTGATGATGAGCCTACCGTCCCCACAAAGTGAAGCGTAACCGCAGGCGTATTATCAGCTTCTGTCATTGAGCCGTAGTTGGTGCAGCTGCTGCTGTGTGAAAGCACCTCCTGTGTCTGGAATGCGTAGCTTCCGATAGTTACCGTATCAGTATTAAAGTAAACATATTCAAGATTGTGACAGCCCTGAAAAGCCTTTGCACCAATGCTTTCTATTGTTGAAGCTATGGTAATTTCCGTAAGAGAGCAATGGTCTCTGAATGCCTCGTCTCCAATATTCTTAATATAATATGGGCCAATATAATCAGGGAAGGTAAGGCTGGTTACGTAGCCGTTGAATTTTGCATCCGTCAGCGTATATGTACTGTCAACCTGATATGTTACCGTAGGGTCATCTGTTCCATTTTCCTTCTTTGTCAATTCATAGAGCGTCTGGTCAAGATATTTAAACGCAACCTCATTATCCGTACAGGTGGTATGAACCGAGCTGCTTGACGGCCCCTCTATATAAAATTTATTTTTGTTATCTCCGTCAAGCTTAAAGGCATCCCAGCCGTAATCGCATGTAGTCGATTCAACTATATTAAACAGCGTATTTTCCGACCTTATCCATTCAAGCGAGCTGCATCCCTCAAACATGCTTAGCTCAACAGTCTCGCTGTAGCTTTTCGGGAAGGTAAGGCTGGTCAGTGACGAGCAATTCTGAAATACATATGAGCCCATATATGTCAGTGAACCGTTGCCATTTCCAGACAGGTTTATTGATTCCAGCGACCAGCAGCCCTTAAAAGCTCCGTCTCCTATGCGTACAACACTTACGGGAACTGTAAATGAGGTAAGCGCCTGACAATTTTTAAATGCATAAGCTCCCAGGGTTGTAATCTTACACTCATCAGGAAGGTTTATTGTTGTCATATTGTTGCAGCCGTCAAATGCGTGGTTTCCGATAGTGTCAAGACCATTTGCAAGTGTAATGCTCTTTAAAGCAGTACATCTGTAGAACGCATAATCACCTATACCGGACAGATTATCCCCTACAATAAGGGTGCCGATATTACCGTTTCCTGCAAAAATACCATCCTCGGAAGACGTGATTATGCCATCACTGTTATCGCTGGTATCAATCTCCCATCCGCTGGTTGTGGCTTTCAGATACTGGTTTCCTATATATATAACCGCGGCATTCTTTATTCTTTCATATGCCTGAGTTGTGGCTGCAACCGGTATAATATTACTGTAATCATCATAGGTTGCCGTGCTAAGCGCCGTTCCGTCCGGTCTGTAGGTGTCTGTGGGATAATAATAAAGCGTTTCACCCTCCCATTCACTTATCGAACTGTAATAGCACGGCGAATAGTATATATACTCAGTTATTGTATTTGTAACAGTCTCTGTCGAAATAGTCTGCGTGTATGCAGAAGAAAGGGTTCCATCGTTCCTCATTTCATCAATGGCAGACTGCGTCACATCAGTATACGTTTTAGCGTTGCTTTGGTCATAAACATTATACAATGTATTCCCATTTGCATCTGTTTTTGTCTGCGTCACCGTTTCCTCTTTTTCGGAATATGTATAATAATTGGTTGCAGAATCGGTTACATAAAACAGATAATTTGCAGACTTTCCTACTGCGACAAAGCCGGTTCCCGAGCCTGTATTATCATTGTAATTAAGATAAGCATCCATAGTATCAGGAATTTCGAGTGTTCCATCCGTAAGACTTCCCTGATGACTATAGCCCAGGATAACGGCAAATTTATTTCCACCGTCATTTTCATTTCCGGTTTCCGGAACGTACGCAAACTGAAAGTCGCCGTCGCCTGTAGAATATATGGTGGTGTCGGTATTACAGATTGGAATGCTTGAGGAGGCGCCGATATTAGGCGATGAGACAGTCACATTGCTTGTATTCACAAACACACTCTTCGCTGTGGCCGTCGTAACTATAGGGTAATCCTCACTGTGCGATGATGTATCTGAGCCGTCCTTCCAATCATCACCTACAATATGCGTATATGAGGAGGTTCCATCACTGTTAGTTGTGACCGCTGCCTGCGTGCTGCCGCCTCCATAGCTGTTTGTGGGAATTGCTGCAACGACAACCGCCGATGCTAAGAAAAGAGCCCCCAGCGTCTTTCTTACCTGTCTCTTTAACCTTCTTGATTTTTTCTTTTTTACATTTTTTGCAGCCATTTCCGTCCTCCGTCATTAAAGATAAATCACTTATCATTTCAGTTAATTTTTTTTGCAACTACTACAAAACGCCCGTTAGTCTCCTGATAATCACAGGTTGACAGGGTCAGAAGCCTGTCTCCGTACTGTGCCGTCACACCGGTGTCATACAGCGACATTTCCGCCATTTCCTGCATATTGGAATCAAATTCAGTCTCGCTGAGCGCATCTATAAATTGATAATATTTAAAATTTACATCTTCCTCACTGTACACTCTTGACCTGAACACATACATGACCTGATAGGTCCCATATTCATAAACCGTGTCAAAGGTTATATATTGATGCTCCTGCCAATAGCTCTGGTTCTGATATTTATCCAGCCCGCCGAACATCTGTCCGCTCTTCATATGATGCCCATACAAAATAAGGTTTGTGCTTGGCTTTAAGACATCACAGTCCTTATCCATAAATATAGAGCCGTTTTTGTCATACTCCTGATTAAGATTATGGTCAAGATAATACTCATTGTCCGTAGTCTGCATTACGGGGTAATTTATATTAGTATCGTCAATTTTTACCCATCCGATTAGCTTTTTATTTTTATTTAATAAATTTTTATACTCCTCCAGCACCTCCGGAGTCTCTCCTGATGAGGTGTCATAATTAATAACAACCTGTTTGTCAGAAGCGTCCGAATTGTCCGAGGCGGCATCCTTGATACTGCCCCACTCCTCATAAGAAGCGATTGTGCGCTGCTGATAATATGAATATACGGCAAAATAACCGAGGCAGCATATTGCCGCCAGACTGCACAGCACAATAATAAGCCTTCTCCTTTTTTCGCGGTTTTTCAATTCCTCTGCTATAAGAGAGTCCACCGATTCAGCTTCATTTTTACTGTGCTTTTTTTTTCCTTTATCCTTCTTTGTTTTTTTTGTATTCCTGTCGGCATTATTTATAAGCTCATTAAGTTCATTCTCAAAATCCTTTCCAAGAGCTGTATAAAAATGTATTTTGCCGCTTTCAACGAGTGCTTTAATCTGCTTAAGCTTTTTAATGTCTGCGCCCTTCATCGCAGCACGCAGCTTTATTATGGTATCACGGTCCCGGCATGCCCTTCTGTAGTCCGCCGCCGTGTCAAACTGTCTGTCCTCCACTATGTAAGTCTTGTCCGCCATGTTTCGTCCCTTATATTACAACTGCCCGGCATCAAATCATATACCGCAAAATACAATTTAAAATCTGTTCCTCTACATCTTATATTTTACTATATGTTGAAATTAATTCAAGTCTTTTATCCACACTTTAAAAGCGCTGTAGCACGCAAAAGCAAAAATACGGAAACATTGACATGCCGTACTGCATACAATAAACCATAAATAAAACAAGGAGGCAAAAAATGAGTGATTTAACTGCTGCAAATTGTGGCTGTTCAAACAATTCATGCAATAATAACGGTATTCTGGGAGGAAGCTGCATCTGGATTATCCTTCTGTTATTTGCATGCGGCGGCTGTGGAGGCAACAGCTGCGGAGGCAATGGCATCCTCGGCTCCGGAGACAACAGCTGTTGTGAATGGATTATCTGTATTCTGCTTCTCTCCTGCTTCTGCGGCAACAATGGCTGCGGCTGCTAACCGGCCCGCTTTCCGGATTATGCAACAGGCTCCTTCGGGAGCCTGTTTTGACATATGGAATTTTTATGTCATATATCTCATAAC
>JAJQGF010000008.1 GCA_021200695.1 Lachnospiraceae bacterium | reverse complement strand
AGTAAGAGAGAAGGATAAGGAGAGTACAGGATTGACAAGCTGATATATACCCATGCCCTCCTCGCCGAAAAGTCTTGACAGATATATACGGTAAAAAAAACCTATTATACGGGAAACGAGTCCTGTTATGGTCAGTATGGCGGTACCCATAATCAGGGGATGCTTTTTCAGATTCATATGAGCTTAAGCCTTTGCCGGTTATAGCTTTTATCCATTTATATTCCTTTTCAAATGTTGACAGAACAATTTTTAAGTGATATATTAATCATCAAATTCCTATCAAAATAGTATGAAAAGAGACGGTGATTATGATTTATCTGGATAATGCAGCTACAACAAGGACCGCGCCGGAGGTGATTGATGCCATGCTGCCCTATTTCAGTGAATATTATGGTAATGCAGGCACAGTATATTCACTTGGAAATAAGAGCAGGAATGCAGTTATGCATGCAAGGGAGATTATTGCAGACAGTATAAGCGTGAAGCCTGACGAGATATTTTTTACGGCGGGAGGCACTGAGTCTGACAATTGGGCGATTAAGTCGGCCGCGGAGGCATACGCGTCAAAGGGAAGGCATATTATTACCTCAAAAATTGAGCATCATGCGGTGCTTCATACATGCCAATATCTCGAAAAACACGGCTTTGAGGTTACTTATCTTGATGTTGACAGTGACGGGCTTATTGATATAAAAGAGCTGGAGGCAGCAGTCAGACCGGACACCATACTTATAAGCATTATGTTTGCAAACAATGAGATAGGTACGATAGAACCGGTTAAGGAAATAGGAGAGCTTGCGAGGGCAAAAGGCATTTTATTTCACACGGATGCGGTTCAGGCATACGGACAGCTTCCGATAAATGCAGATGAGCTCAATATAGATATGCTGAGCGCGAGCGGGCATAAGCTTAACGGCCCCAAGGGAGTTGGATTTTTATATATCAGACATGGAATAAAGGTGGGAGAATTTATACACGGAGGCGCGCAGGAGAGAGGCAGGAGGGCAGGAACGGAGAACGTCCCCGGCATAGTGGGAATGGGTGCGGCTGCAGAGCGCGCAATGCGCATAATGAACGAGAAGACAGCTAAGGAAATCAGACTAAGAGATTATCTTATTGAGCGCCTGTTAAAGGAGATACCATACTGCCGGTTAAATGGGCACCGTACAAACAGACTCCCCAATAATGTAAATTTATCTTTTTTGTATATTGAGGGAGAGTCGATGCTTATAATGCTGGATATGAAGGGTATATGTGCCTCGAGCGGCTCGGCATGTACCTCAGGTTCCATTGACCCGTCACATGTACTTCTTGCAACAGGGCTTAAGCAGGATGAGGCCCGCGGCTCGCTGAGACTCACGCTGTCAGAGGAGAATACGAGGGAGGAGATGGACATTGTGGTGGACGAGCTTTCGGGAATAGCTTCAAGACTTCGGAGAATGTCTCCGCTTTATGAGGAATATTAACACGCTTGCTTTGCTTGATTATTAGATGTATAATACCAATATTGAGGTTTTATGAGGGCAGGTGAGAACAGAAGAAAGGCCGATTAAGTTATGCTTGAAAAAATTCGTTCTTGCTGTAACAAAACCAATTTATTTTTAGCGTTAATTTTTTTTGTGGGAATAGCTACCACAATACCATATGGTGCATTTCTTGACCAGAGTACAGAGCAGAATATACTGTATTCTAATATAAAGGAATACCTTATGCATTTTCCGTCGGGCAGCTTTGCGAATATCCTGCAAAGCCTTACCGATTCCGGGGTTGAGGAGATATCGGTAAATATTGACCGGTACAATGGAATGGCGGTTTATTATCCTGCGTTTCCCGTATGGTATCTGAATAAAATATCTCCTTATCTTGGAAATATTTATTGGCATGTATGCATTTTTGGAATGGTATTTGTGGGAATCGTTTCTTTGTATAAGCTGATATACCTTATGTTCGGAGATGAACATACGGCAGCATTTACTACTATGCTGTTTTTTCTGACACCGAGAATGTTTGCCGAATGTCATTATAATAATAAGGATATGGTTGTGCTTTCTCTTACATTTGTATTGATGTACAAGGGAATGAAGCTTCTTAAGGCTCAATCCGTCAGGAATGTCTGCGCCTTTGCGGTGGCAGGGGCGTTTTTGAGTAATATGAAGGTCATAGGCATATGGATATTCGGGGTTCTCGGCTGCTATATTCTTGCTTATTTTATATTGACGAAGCGGCTTGACAGGAGATTGCTGATAAAGGCAGTATTTTGTGCGGCGCTTTACGGTGCTGTTTATATGATTATAACTCCCGCATGCTGGGGGGACATAAAAGGATTTTTTGAGTTTGTTATATCATGCGCCATGGATTTCAGATGGAATGATTATGTGCTTTTTAACGGGGAAATGTATAATAAAGAAACCACCGGAATTCCGGCAAGCTATCTTCCGGTTATGATAGTAATAACCGTTCCGTTAGGAACGCTATTGTTGGGATTGCTGGGAATAATTTCGGACATCATTGACAGCATTCGTGAAAAAAGGAAATGCCTTGAGACGGCCGGATATGTGTCGGCATGTGCTGCAGCCTGCTTTGTACCGCTTATCTATGCAATAATTGCGGAGACTCCGGTATATAATGGATGGAGACATTTTTATTTTGTATATGCAGCGGTTATTATATTTGTCGGATACGGAATACAGACTTTAATCAGACTTTTTAGGAATAAAAGGCTTCTGAAGCTGAGCGGAGCCGCGTATCTTATATTTCTGGCTGTAGGAATCGCGTTCAATTATCCGCAGAATTACAGCTATTACAATATGCTTGCCGGGAGTAATGTAAGTGAGCGTTTTGAGCTTGATTATTGGGACCTCTCAACGAAGCAGGCATATGAGATAATATTGAAGGACACTGATGATGAGCTTATAACAGTGGGGGCATTTAATAATCCTACATTGTGGGGACTTGAGGAGAATATGCAGGCGATACGCGGGACAAAGAGAATGCGGCTGCAGATAGCTGATGATTGGCATGAAGCGGATTATGTCATTGTAAATACCACTTATGCATATATGTATTCGCAGGAGGAGGCGGAGCTTGTCAGGAGCACATATGAGCTTTTATCCTCTATAATTTCATATGGAAATACTGTATGTGAAATTTACAAAAAATAGCTGGAACAACGGAGATTATGATGACTGAGATAGGAAGAGAACTTAAAAGTTTATGGAGCAGGAAAATTTTTGCCACGGCGCTGCCGGTTATGATGCTTTTAGCATACTGCACACTCATAACCAATCCCACGATAGGGATTGATGATACCTCCTTCAAGCTTTATTATATTGACGGAGTATCACCGGCGATGGGTCGGTTTGTAATTTATATGATAAATAAGCTTATCCCTCTTGATTATAATCCGGTATTTGTTGAATGTGTGGGGCTGATTTTTTTCTGTATATCCGTTTCCCTGTGGGTTATAGTATTCAGCCGTATATTTGGAGAGCTTATTCCCATGACAGCTTATACGGTTTTTGCATGTACAATGATTTCAAGCCCTATATTGAGCGAGGTGGTAATCTGGTACTGTCAGAATGGTATTTATCTCGGATACGGCTTTACAGCCGTTGCGGTGCTTATTGTAATGCAGACGTTCAGAAAGGAGACGCTCAAAGCATGGAGGCGCCGTATCGGCTCGGCGGTTTTTGCGGGGCTTGTTCTGGCTGTGGCTCTCGGCTGCTATGAATCCTTTATGCTTGTATTTCTCATGGCATGCGTTCTGGTATTTTTTTCCATAAGGCTTACGGATAATACGGAATACAGCAGGAAACCTCTTGACTGGGTTATAAATATAGGTATTCTGGGAGCGGCAGCAATGGTTTTCCGCTCGGTAATAATTGATTTGATAATTGCCGTTTACGGGCTTGAGGAACAGAAGCTGGTGCTTGCAAGCCGCGATGCGGGAGATATTCTGGGAGGAATCGGAGCATGGTTTGACGGTACCCGGACTGCCGGCGATTTTGTGTACATGCTTAAGGACTTCTTTGTAAAATATTATCTTAATGCAATTGTGTATGTACCCGTGATGATATTGGTGCTCTCGGTTATGGTGCTTATTGCGGGTGCCATATGGGGCGCTGCGAAAAAGAAGGATATATGGCTCTTACTGTCTGCGGCAGGAATAATTCTTATACCTCTAATACTCCCCATTGTGGAAGGAACGGCAACATACTACCGCTCAAGTCAGTATGTGCCGCTTCTTACGGCATATGCGGTGCTTTTGACTGCATGGAAATTCCGAGGGGTGAGATTGCCGTGCGTGAGGGCGGCAGGATTCGTGCTTGCCTTTATACTGCTGTACAGGCAGGGCTACGAGATGAACAGATGGCTGTATGTTGATGCTATGAAATATGAGAATGACAAGCTGGTGATGAGCACGGTAGCTCTACAGATAATGGAGAAATGTGAGAACCCCTCCAAGCCGGTATGTGTGATTGGAAGCTATGAGACGCCGGAGTCGCTTATAGAGGAGGTGTATGTGCCGGATTGGTCAAAAAAATATACGCTAATCAAGCTTTTTGTCGAGGCGCTTGAGCCTGAAATATTTGACAAATATAATACGGAATACGGGTATGCAACGGCGGAGAGCCCTCAGCTTTCATTTATAAACTGGGGCTCGGTGGCATATTACGGCTTTGACAGGGAGCTTATAAAGTTTTGGGAAATGCATGGATTTACATTTACTGAGGACGGAGAGCTGGGGCACTATGCTGCGGCCAGAGAGCTTATGAGGGACGGGCCTGTCTGGCCGGCTGAGGGCTCAATCGTTGAGCTTGATGATTATATTATTGTGAATTTTGGTAACTATTAATCGTGGTATTACTGCGGAGTGGAGAAAATGTATTTGGGCAGTGTGAAGAAAACGGGCGGCAGGTCTCTGTCAGGGCTTTTGATTAACAATATAATATTGCTTGCGCTTTTTACGGCTGCGGGTCTGATGCTTTTGCTGCTTGTACACCTTATTCCGGCAGGCAGACAGCAGCAGCATGTAAGGGAGGCTCTGCCTGCGATAGAGGCAGAATTTGTGCAAAGCGCTCTGATTGACGGATATCCGGGCAGCTTTACAGGAGGCTTTACTGATTGTCTGATGCTTGAGAATGCCGTGTATAAAAATCCCATACATTCAGCCCTTGAACAGGCGCTTCTTATGTACCGGGGGGAGAGCGGAGAGGGAGACGGCTGGGCAACAGGTTATTCGCTTGTAGATTTTCTGAATGGAGAGGAGCAGACAAGGGAGATAAGCTATGCAAGATATTGGCATGGATATCTGGTTGTTTTGAAGCCGCTTCTGTATCTTACCAATTTTAATACCATACGTCTGCTTCAGGCATCTGTACAGCTTCTTCTCGCCGGATTTGTGGTAATTGCCTTCTCGGGGAAAAAGCAGGTATTTCCCGCTAAGGCGTTTATAATGTCGATGCCGTTTCTTTATTTTTTCAGCATGTATGCATCGCTGTCGCTTAGTATATGCTATTACCTTGTGGCGGGCGCTCTGCTG
>JAJQGF010000239.1 GCA_021200695.1 Lachnospiraceae bacterium | reverse complement strand
CGTATTTTTAGTCGGCAGAGTGAGTTGTGTATAAGTGTCAGATACTTATGTATGGTAATATTAATATCAAAAAAGGGTATTATAAAGGTATTAAAATATATTCCTACGGTAATTCAGTTACTTATTATGTAGATACCAATTCTGTATATACTGAAGAATTTGACGAAGGTGATAATGTTTTATCCCCCGTTTCTTTTACTCCTTCAAAAAGTGGATGGTCGTTTTCTGGATGGAGAAAAGATAATGAACCAGAAGAATCAGGGTTAAGTAATTTACTAATGGAGGATGATGCCATAACATTATATGCTGTATTTACTCAAACGGTAACGGTATCGTATGATGGAAATGGAAATACAGACGGAAGTGTTTCTCAGCAAACAGGAACTAGATATTATAATAATGGTACAACAGCAAGTCCCACTTTCGTCATTGCTGAAAATTCATTTATCAAAGATGGATATCTCTTCTATAGATGGGCACTTAATAGCGTGGACGGTACTCAGTTTAAATCGGGAGCAAAAATCACGTTTGACAGCGTTACTACTGCCACTTTTTATGCTAATTGGGTACAAAGCACCGCAAATGTATATAATTATACAGGAGATATCCAATTATTTACAGTTCCCTGTGACGGTATATATCAATTTGAAGTATGGGGTGCTAAAGGCGGCAGTTCTTATTTGGGTGTTAATGGCGGTCTTGGTGGATATGCAGTTGGTAATGCACAGCTTAATAAAGGAACTAATCTTTATGTAGTTGTCGGCGGGCAAGGATTAACACCATATGCTACATACGATAATGATGGTGATGTTATTGAAATTTTAAATACTTCTGGCGGTTACAACGGTGGTGGTTCTGGTACAGATGAATGCGGAACAGGTGGCGGTGCTACCCATATTGGAACATTCGAATCTACACTTGCAGCTCACGGTACTACTTCAGGCTTATATATTGTAGCTGGTGGCGGTGGAGCTGGCTTCTCTAGTGGCGGCTATAATATAGGCAGTGATGCATCAAATGGTGGTTGCGGTGGAGGAGAAGAAGGCGGTAGAGGATATTATGGATGGGGGATTTCCAACGGTTATAATGAATCTCAGATTGGTGGCGGTGGTGGTACACAGTCATGTGGTGGAGAATGTTATATTTGGGATGACTCTGAAAATACCTCGATACTTTATGAAAATTCTGATACATATTTACCTTCATTTGGACAAGGCGGCGGTAATAACCAAGTAGTAGGATTGGGACAAGGCGGTGGCGGCGGTCTATATGGCGGCGGCTTTGCGACCGGCCCAATTGGTGCCGGCGGTGGTTCAGGATATATTGGCGGTGTATCTGATGGCAGTATGGAGTCAGGAATACGAGACGGTGATGGATATGCAACTATTACTTTACTTTCAGTTTCGTAAACCACTATTAATAGAAAAATAGATATAGGGACTATATTAATCAATGGTATAGTCCCTATTTTTTACGATTTCGTATAATTTTTATATGGCACATTCGAGACGTTCATAATTCGTAAATAATTCGTAAAAGTGTTAGAAATAATGTAAATGCATTGATTTTGCTAGGGTTCAGGCGATGATGTACAATTTTAGTCTAATAATTGCGAGCATTGCCGTTTTTCCTTCCACTCCGATTAGTTAGTTTGACATATTATCCACAAAATCTGCGCCAATAAAGCTCTCCTCCTCGGGCAGCATATCACTCATGGACTCCTGCGGTGCCTCTTCTCCACCCTGCGATGCCTCTGACAGGCCGTATGTACCTCCTTCAGCCACTGCAGTTACCTTTTTGGTGTATTCCACGTCATCCGGCTCATCGGCTATCTCCTTTGCCTCCTCCTCAGTAAGTCCATATTTATTTGAAAGTATATCCAGCATCTGTTCATAAATTGCTGCCACCTCATCAATACAATCCCACTGCGCCGCATATTCATACAGCTCCGTGTAATCGCAGACAGATTGTATAAGGCTGTCCAGAGCCTCAGCTTCAGAGCCTTCCCCGGCAAACAGCTCATACTCCCTTAACCATAAACGAATCCTCAAAATGCATTCGGATTGGCTGAACATAACCTGCTCAGACTCACTAAGCTCTTTCCCATACAGGTTTTGGTAACAGGTCTGGTAATCGCCCTCGGAAAACGCCTGTCTTCCTTCCTTTTTGACACTGTAATCACTAATCAGTCCGGTTGATAGAATTATCACTGCCATTATGCTTAAGCATATTATGGCGATAAGAATAACGCGTTTTCTGGAAAGCCTTTTAGAGGGTCTGGAGGCTTCGGGTTCTTTATCCTTTTCACCTGAAAACAGCTTATGCTTCTTCTTTTCCTTTTTGCCCTTTCCTTCATCCTCAGACAATGCTCCCTCTGCGTCGCCATCTCCGGAATTTTCATCTGCATCGCCGTTCTTGCTTTTCTTTTTATTCTTCCTGTCCTTTGCGGAATTCTTTTTATCTGCTTTGCTTCCCTTTTTTTTCTTTTTGCCTTTCCTTCCGTCGTCAGCTTCATTGTCCAGCTCATTTATTATGCTCTGATTCTCCTCTGAAAGCCGAATTTCATCGCCGTTGTCCTCGTCCTCGGCCTCGTCCTCTTCAGTAAATAAATCAAGAAGCTTGGCAAAAAAGCTTTTTTTACTGCCGCTTTTCTCCCTTATATCATCAATTGCATCCTCAATAGAAATCTCCTGCCCGACAAAAGCGTCCGCAACACTGTCATCCACCGTCCTGATAAAATCCTCTGCAGGCTCTGGCTCAGCAGCACTGTCTTTTAAACTGTCGGCACCCAAATCCTCCATTTCAAAACCTTTTGCCTGCTGAATATCATCACTCAGAGCGCCGTCAAGAAATGCATCCATTTCAGCACTGATATCTGTATTTATATCGCTGCCGTTGACATATTTAAAATCCTCATTTATATCATCCGTCTCTGCAATTTCACTGACAGGCTTTTTCTC
Organism: Lachnospiraceae bacterium; assembly: GCA_021200695.1. Lineage (GTDB taxonomy): Bacteria > Bacillota > Clostridia > Lachnospirales > Lachnospiraceae > Acetatifactor. The sequence goes on along the minus strand of JAJQGF010000239.1, from coordinate 2,631 downwards.
CTTCCTCTTTTCCCTTCTCTTCGCCTGTCTGGCTTCCTTTGCAAGTCTCCTTGCCTCCTTTTTCTCCTGTCTCTTAAGACGTCTTTCCTCTGCTCTGTCCGCCCCTGTATGTTGGCTCTCAGCCTCATTTTCAGCATTATCCTGACCATCATAAGCCTCATCAGGAATGCTATTAAGCATTTTCAGAATATCCTCGTCTATAGCCTCATTATTATCAGCCTTCTGAAGCATGTTATGTATGTCATTAATCTCATCATCATCTGTATATATATCGGATAAATCAATGTCATCAGAAATTTCCCCAGCCAATGCCTCCGCATTATGCTCTTTTTCATCAGCAGCAGTATCTGAATATTCCTCCCTGTTCTCCCTGAGTATTCTCTCAATATCGTCCTCATCAGCATTATTTAAGACAGAATCAATATTTCCGATATCAAACCCCAAATCCTCCGAAGCTTCGTCATCCAAAGCCGCATCATATAAAGCCTCGTCACCCGGAGTTCCGCTGTCTGAAGCCTGTAACGCTATATCATCGTTGTCGGTCATTTCATCATTAAAAGGAGCAGGAGCATCAGACACAGCATCCTCTGCGTCAACAGCTTCCTCAACTTCATCGGCAGTCCTGTCTTCTATATCCGCATCGTCAAAAAGCTCCTCATGTTCATTTATAAGACCTTTTAATAAATTGTCCAAATACTCTTCTTTAGAAGGCATATCAAATCCTCCGCTATCTTTTAATTGCCTTTATATAGTTTAACACATGATATCAAGCCAATCAATGGAATTCTCCGCAATTGAATTCCCTTTTTCACCAAGCTCCACAGGCAGCTGATAAAGTTTCTCATTTACGCGATACAGTACAGCCTTATTATTATAAAGCGCTATTTTTTCAAATGGAAAACGTATAATCTCCGGGTGATTAAAGCCTGCTCCAAGCTCAAGCAAAATCAGCCGTCTATTCAATGTACCCTGAAGCCATTTTGTATAGGCTCTCCACTGTTCTAAATATCCGTTTTCATCATAGTGTAAGGCATATATATTATTAAGTATATTCCCGGCACCGCACATGGGACATTTTCCTATATCAACGGTTTTTTTCTGATTATTAACATTCTCTGTCAAATCAAAGCCCTCAACAAATTCGTTAAGCAGTTCATTATCAGAATCAGTGAGACTGTCAAGTGAACCTGCACAGCCGTTACCGCACTGCTTCATAACACATCCGCCAAGCGGCATTACAAGTCTTTTATCCTTCCAGCTTACTCTGTAAATATCCGTGTTCATAGATGTTGAAATCACAAAATAATTTTTATTTTGAAGCAGTTCCGCCAATCTGCTCAGGACTTCACCCGACCTGCTTTGCAGCTTATTTCTATATACATCATCAAACTTAGGCAGCAGCCAGGATATATCGGAATTTTTAAGTCCACTCCTGAAGTCTGAATATCCTTTTATCCGATTCAGACTGCGAAGCGCGTCAAATTCCTCACCGACACCGATTAAAACCATGTCTGCCGCTGCTATGATTTCACGCAAAGAATTGTCCGGCATTCTGACCAAACCTCCATTTTATATTACATAAACTTAAAAAAGCTGGGAGATAACTCCCAGCCTCTAAAAGCATCAATCCTCCAGATGCCGTGCCGCAACCAAGCCATCCACGACCTTTACAAGATTTCCGATTTCCGGCTTGGAAAGCTGCGCATCTGCTCCAAGAGCTTCACCCTTTCTCTTCATTTCCTCGTTAACCAGAGATGAGAATATAATAATAGGTATGTCCTTAGTCTCACTATCGCTCTTCACAAGCTTCGTCAATCTGTGTCCGTCCATCTCAGGCATCTCAATATCTGTAATTATACAGCGCACATGCTCATGAAGCGAGCCCTCCGCCTTACATTGACAAATAACATCATATGCCTTCTGTCCGTTCTCAGTGTGAATAAGATTGGTATAGCCTGCCGCTTTCAATGATTCAACAATAAGCTTATTAAGAAGAATAGAATCCTCAGCTATAAGAATAGGTACTGAGCTTCTCTTTCTCTCTCCAAGCTCATTTATGGATGAAACCTTAAGCCCTGTTTCAGGATTAATATCACTCACAATCTTCTCAAAATCAAGAATAATAATAAGCTTTCCATCCTGCTTAATAATACCCGTTGCAACACTCTCATCAGGTGTGGAAATTGTAACATCAGGCTTAATAATATTTCTCCATGAAACTCTATGTATTCCCAGAACAGCCTCAACATGAAAAGCAATATCCAATTTATTAAAGTTAGTAACGATGAAAAGTCCTTTTGGCTCCGATTCTCCACGTCCAAGACAATTTTTAAGGTCAATGGCCGTAATCATAGTATCACGCGGCATAAATATTCCCTCTATGCTCGGATGGGCATTCGGTACGGGAGTTACAGGCTGGTACTGAATAATCTCTCTAATCTTAGCAACATTAATTCCATAAGAATTGCCCGCTAATGTAAATTCCAGAATTTCCAACTCATTGGTTCCGTTTTCTAATAAAATCTTCGTATCCATCTTTCCACCTCGTTACTTTCCTCAAAAAGCCGTTTAGCCTGAGAATTTGTAATTCATATAAATGCATTATAACATATTTAACGGAAAATGAAACTA